>CAYXAK010000114.1:0-4712 GCA_964462585.1 uncultured Halanaerobiaceae bacterium | reverse complement strand
GTCAATCAGGAATATTTATGATCGGATATCAGCAGATAATAATGCTTGTTATAGCCCTGGTTCTCATATACCTGGGTATAGTAAAGGAATATGAGCCGCTTCTGCTTCTGCCCATTGGTTTTGGTATGCTGCTGGTCAATCTGCCCCTTACCGGATTGATGGAAGAGGCCACAGGTGATCAGGCAGCAGGGTTATTCCATTATTTCTATATGGGCAACGCCCTGGGCATATTTCCGCCCCTGATCTTTCTGGGGGTGGGAGCCATGACGGACTTTGGACCTCTTCTGGCCAATCCCAAGAGCGCTCTGCTCGGTGCAGCAGCCCAGTTCGGCATATTTCTCACATTTATAGGTGCCATACTGCTGGGCTTTACAGGTCCACAGGCAGCCTCTGTAGGCATTATAGGTGGGGCTGACGGCCCTACAGCCATCTATCTTTCTTCCCTGATGGCCCCCGAATATCTGGCAGCAATATCGATTGCCGCCTATGCCTATATGGCTTTAGTTCCCATCATTCAGCCTCCCATCATCAAACTTCTCACCAGCGAGGAGGAGCGTAAGATAGAGATGAAACAGCTGCGCAGGGTATCGCAGAAGGAGAAGATCATATTTCCCGTAGCTGTGGCACTTGTTGTGGTATTTCTGGTGCCAGCTTCCGCTCCACTTGTGGGCATGCTGATGATGGGCAATCTCTTTCGAGAGGCCGGGGTGGTCGAACGACTGAGCGAGGTGGCACAGAATGCCCTTGTCAATGCAGTGACCATATTTCTGGGAGTTGCTGTCGGCGCCAGTGCTTCTGCTGACACATTTCTCAGAGCTGACACTCTGCAGATTCTGCTGCTGGGCGTGCTGGCCTTCGCCTTTGGAACTGCCACAGGCCTGATACTGGGCAAGATCATGAACAGGCTCAGCGGCGATAATATAAACCCCATGATCGGAGCCGCCGGGGTTTCAGCTGTGCCCATGGCTTCCCGTGTGGTCCAGAAGCTCGGCCAGGAGGAGAATTCCTCCAACTTTCTGCTGATGCATGCCATGGGACCCAATGTGGCAGGAGTTATAGGTTCAGCGGTAGCAGCCGGAGTTCTGCTTTCCGTCTTCGGCTGATGATCTTAAATTATCTGTTAGCTAGCGGGGGGACAGTAAAATGAGCGATTACAGAGTGTATTTCAACGGTGAGCTGGTGGAGCGCGATGAGGCCCGGCTGGATATGGAGGACAGGGCCTGTCAGTTCGGTGATGGTGTCTATGAGGTTATCGCCCTGTGGGGAGGTGTTCCCTTTAAGCTGGAAGAGCATATGCAGAGGCTGGAGATGTCGGGCAGGGCTCTGGATATGGAGCTTCCCCCTGCTGACTGGTTTATAGAGGAAGCCTATTCCTACCTGGAGGAGCTGGGCTGTCTGGCAGATGGAGATGGGGAAGATTTCAAACTCTATGTGCAGGCTTCGCGCGGTATCGCTGATCGCCGCCATGCCTATCCCGATGAGATGGAGCCGGAAATAATTATGAAGGTCTCCAGCTTTCAGCCCAACCCTCAGGAATATTATGATAAAGGTGTCAGCGCTATCACCTATCCTGATGAGAGATGGGCCCGCTGTTATGCCAAATCACTGCAGCTGCTGCCCAATGCCATGGCCAAAAAGGCTTCGGAGAAAGCCGGGGCCTATGAGGCCATACTGGTCCGGGATGGTTTTGCCATGGAGGGTTCACTTTCCAATATATTTATAGTGGAAAAGGGTCGTCTGATCACGCCGCCTGCTTCCAACTATATTTTGAATGGCATAACACGCAGGACTGTTATCGAGCTGGCCGGCAGGGAAAATATACCGCTCTTTCAGGACAGCATACCCCTGGATAGGCTTTTCTCGGCCGATGAGGTCTTTTTGAGCGGGACCACGACCGAGATCATGCCAATTGTGGAGATAGATGATGAGATAATAGGCCCGGGTCGTCCGGGTGAGCTGACACTTCACATGCAGAAGCTCTACTGGGGTGAAAGCCGCAGCAGCTGATCTTCTCTGTATATCATCAAATTCTTTCTTAAATCCCAGGAGATCTGCAGGAGGGTTCTCTCTAAAAGCGCCTGCAGCTATGGCAGGTGCTGTGAAGCATTGATTTTATCGGGGGGCCCTCCTTTTGCTGTTTGTGGGCTGGAATAAATTGCAGAATATATGAAAAAGATGCTATGATGTATACGGGTATACTTCGGAACTTTGTGTTGACAATGGTTTAATATAGTGATATAAGTAATATACAACAACAAAATTATGTAATTCTATTTTGTTCTACTTAATTATACATATTATTTGATATATAACATATCTTGAATACGTGGGTTTGCAGTTGAGTGAGATTCAGTTTAGTGAGTGTATGAGGGAAAGGGAATTAGATGACCAGATCAAATTAGATTATGTGATCAGGCATTCTTAAGTTGAAGATAAATTTGGACCCTGCCATGGCAGGGGAAGATCTATTTTATGCTAAAAATTTTGCCAAAATTACCAATAAAGCTACATAAATTCGTAAACTTTCTGGGGAGCGGGGATAGACAGATTTTCGCATTAGTAAGAAGTAGCTGGTATGAGGGGCGGACTGCCTTATAATTCAGGTATCTATAACCAACAATATATAGTGGGAGGGTTCATTTTATGAAGAGAACTGGCAAGGGGTTAATCGGCATCTTTGTGATGTTGACAATGGTATTGGGGCTGTCATTTGCAGGACAGGCGATGTATCAGCAGCCGGAGGTGCCTTACTTTCCCGACGAATTTGAGGAACTGCCCGAGGAAATGCTGGAGTTCTTCCCGGATCCGGATGAACACATAATCTCTCCTTATTTTCTCGATCTCCGCCGTGATAGCTTCACCACCCACGATGAGATGATGGAATTTCTCTATGACCTCAAGGCGATCTCCAACCGGTTCCAGATGAGAATTATAGGACAGAGCCAGGAGGGCAGAGCGCTGCCGCTTTTGGTATTCAATGAAGAAGGCCTGATTCATCCAGCAGATCTGCGGTCCCAGAATAAGCCCACAGTCTGGCTGCACGGCAAGGTGCACGGCAATGAGCCCGCAGCCACAGAGGGCATGCTGGCCGTGGCCCATGATCTGGCAGTGACCGACTGGGGAGAAGAGATGCTGGAGAATGTCAATGTGCTGATAATGCCCATGCCCAATCCCGATGGAGCCTATTACTTCCAGCGGGCCACCGCCAACCAGATAGATATCAATAGAGATCACATGAAGCTTACACTGCCCGAGACCCGGGCCATGCACAATGCCTATAATGAATATAAGCCTCATGTGGCCGTTGATAATCACGAGCTGGGCGCTGTGCCCGATGAGGAGTGGCTGGAGGAGTTCAATATAATTGACACCACAGCCGATGTCTACACACTTTCACCGCGCAATGCCAATGTTCCCCGACAGATAATAGATGTTGCTGACGATCTCTTCCGGTCCAATGTCGATGAAGCTCTTGCAGCCGAGGGTCTGAGACACCGGGATTATACGATTGGAGAGAGAATAGAGGACGGCAAGCCCACGGCCAATACAGGAGGATTTATCAGTGTTATAGGCCGCAATGCCATGGGACTTGTGCCCTCCTTCTCCTTTTTAGTGGAGACACCGCAGTCCGGAGATTATTTCTACCCTCGCCGTGTTTACAGCCAACTGATAACAAACAAATCCTTTGTGGAGACTACCGCCAATCATTCAGAAAAGGTTCTGGATATTATAGAAGGTGCCCGGGAGGAAACCGCGAGATTGGGTGCCGAGGTATGTGAGGACGATAAAGTAGCCGTCGAGCAGGAAAGAGTTCCCTTCGATGTGGTCTGGGAGTTCATAGATGTGGAGAAGAACGAGATAATTGAAATGGATGTAACACTCTATGATCATCCCGAGCCCGTGCTGGAGCGTGTCCGTCCCTATGCCTATATCTTCCCACCTGCCTATCATGATATAGCCGAACGCCTTAAGTTCGGCGGGGCGGAAGTGAGAAGACTGGCCGAACCTGTCGAACTGGAGGTTGAGGCCCTGGAGCTGGTCGATAAGGATGTGGCCGATACCTACTATGAAGGTCATTTCCGCAAGTGGGTGGAGACGGAGAAGTTTGAGACAGAAAAATTCTTCCCCGCCGGCAGCTATATGGTCAGAATGGATCAGCCCTATGGCAATGCCATCGTGGAGCTGATGGAGCCTGAAGCCTCGGCCAGCTTTGTCATGTATAACTTCATTCCCCTGGGAGAAAGAGGCGATGAGTATCCGGTCTACAGGCTGATGGACGATGATATCCATCTCAACACCCATATAGTTGAGAGCATTCCTGACTTTAAAGATTATCACTATAATAGAGGTCTTTTCTTCGAGGATCCCCGTTAGGTCGATGCCGGACTTTGTAATTTCAGTCTGGAGTTACAGCCGGGCGTGCTCGCTGGCGCCCGGCTTATATAAAAGTCAGAGCAGACAGGGCTAAAAAAAATTGGATAACAGGGGGGAGACCGATGTCAAAAAGGCTTTATAAATCGCTGTCAGTTCTTTGTCTGACTGTTTTTATGGTAATAAGCATCTCCGCTGCAGGACAGGCGATGTATCAGCAGCCGGAGGTGCCTTACTTCCCCGACGAATTTGAGGAGCTGCCCGAGGAAATGCTGGAGTTCTTCCAGGATCCGGATGAACACATAATCTCTCCTTATTTTCTCGATCTCCGCCGTGATAGC
>CAYXAK010000113.1:0-4891 GCA_964462585.1 uncultured Halanaerobiaceae bacterium | reverse complement strand
GCTATGCCGGGAAGGATCTCCACGGCATCGGGTCTGTTGTTGCTGACAAGCTTCTTACCGCTTCTGATGGCGGCAGAATCCAGCAGAAAAAGGCGCTGAATGGCCATCAATCCCTCACTGCCGGCTGCCCTTATCAGCCTGCCCTTGGTCGAGACTATCCCGTCACAGAGTTCATTGCGGGCCAGATATTTCACCGCCTTTTCGTCACCGGCCAGCCCCTCCAGAAGATCGAGGTGCATAAATATCAGCTTGTCGTTCTCTTTGGCCTGACGGGAAATATCCTCTATATTGAATATATCAGCATCGAGAATAAAGAGCATGATAACATCACTCTCAACCGCCCTATCGAGCTCCGATTTGTTTCTGACACCTGCGATGACAGGGTGCTCGTCGAAGTATTTCTGTAGATGTCGCATCGCTCTACCTCCTCCGCTCCAGGGTTGTCTGGAATGGTTTAAATCAGCTGCAGCCTATTTTCTCCCGCTCCTTTAGGGCTGTATTAACCGATTCGGTTATGATGGCATCGACACCTATCTGCATGAGCCGGCGGATATCATCCTGATCATCGGCCCCATAGGCTATGACCTTTATACCGTGATTGTGGCAGTTTTCCACCATATCCCTGTTGGTGCTCATATGATAGGGGTGGAGAGCTTCCACACCGAGGTTCGATGCATATCTCCAGGGTTCATAGAGAGCCGCCCTGTAGATCAATCCCGTTCTGGCCCCGGGATCTATATCCACTATCCTCTTTATACAGTAGTGATTGTAGCTGGAGAAGAGAACACTATTCTTCATCTCCATATCATCGACGACCTCAGCCACCACCCCGGCCCACCTGTAGTTGGTTTCCATATCCTGTGAGAAAAATTTGAGCTCCAGATTGATCAGCTCCACTCCCCTCAGAACCTCCAGCACACTGTGCAGTGTGGGGACGGACTGATCCTGATATTCTTCAGATTTAAGCTTCAGTTCCTGCAGTTCAGCCAGTGACAAATTCTCCACCCGGCCTGTCCCATCGGTCGTTCTCTCCACGGTGAGATCGTGGATGACAACCGGTATATCATCGGAGGTGAGCTGCACATCGAGCTCAACCCCCTCGCCACCACCCTGACTTGCTTTCTCGAAGGCGGGCAGTGAATTCTCCGGTGCCACACCATCCCCGCGGTGATATAAAATCCTGGTATTTGTATTCATTTTTGCTCTATCCTCCTGCTTAAATTAATTCAGCTGTATTTAATCCAGAATAAGTGCATGCATATCAGCCAGAGACCCCAGGACAAAATCAGGCTTCTTCTCTTCCTCCTCCATTTCCCGCAGATCTCCGGGAGCGGTATTGCCGCTGAAAACCAGCAGTGAATCCATCCCAGCCCGCCGGGCAGCAGCCATATCGGCCTCCGGGGTATCACCGACCATAAGGCATTGAGAGGGTTCCAGGCCGGCTGATCTGGCAGCTCTTTCCAGCAGATCGGGCCCGGGTTTGCCGGGCATGATATCCGGCGGCCTGCCGGCCAGAACCTCCAGGGCTCCGGCGATGGCTCCCCCGGCCGGAATGAGCCCTTCAGCTGCAGGAGCGGTGGCATCTAGATTAACGGCAGCAAAGCCGGCTCCTCCTATAAAAGCCCACAGTGCAGCTCTCATGCGCTCATAGCTGAAACCGGTATCATGGCCGCAGACCACATATTCACAGTCGGCCAGCTCTGCCCGGCTGGTCTCCAGATCGGGGGAGGCAGAGGAGGATTCAATCTTCAGAACCTCCAGGCCGGCCAGTTCGAGCTCCTGTTTGAGCCCCGGGCTTCCCACCGCATATATGAGGGCACCTTTTCCCGCCGCTTCCGCCACCTGGCGGGCACATTCCCGGCTGGCCACGAAAACCTGCTCACTCCCGACTGCAAATCCAAATCCCCGCATCTTATCCAGCGTTTCCTGCAGTGAGCGGCTGGATGTATTGGATACAAATCTGAAGGGTATATCAGCCTCCTGGAGGCCGTTTATCAGGGCGGCAGCTCCCTCGATAGGCCGCTCACCCTGCCACAGCACTCCATCGAGATCGAAGATAAATCCGCCATAACCCTGCAGACGTTCTTTTAAACTTTCTCCATCTAAACTTTCTCCATCCGATCCGCTAAATCCTGCTGCATCTCCCGATTTCATTTTATGATAAAACCTCACTCCCTGACATCTTCTTGATTTACTGAGCTCCTTGAATTGTTTTCTATCTCATCTGCCATCCACTGCTATAATATCAGCTGAAGTTTCATCTCTATTGTGGGCTTTTATTTTTCCGGTTCTATAAGGCCCTTGACAAACTGCTTCTGCAGACCCAGAATAACTGCCATCGGAGGCAGCATGGCCCAGATCACAACCGGCATGATGTGATTCCAGCGGGGCAGGGCATCTCCTCCGGCGGGTATGACAGCCTCAATTCCCAGCTGGATAACGTGCATGCCAGGATCGGTGGTTATGACCAGGGGCCAGAGATAGCGGTTCCAGGACCAGATAAACAGTATGACAAAAAGTGCAGCCAGATTGGTCTTGGAGAGCGGGATCAGAACACTCCAGAGAAACCTCAGGGGTCCTCCTCCGTCGACTATGGTGGCCTCCACCAGCTCTCTCGGTATCTGGCGGAAGGTCTGGCGGAAGAGAAATGTTCCCGTGGCCGAATACATCATCGGTATCACCAGGCCGCGGAAGGAGTTGAGCCAGCCGAAAGAGCTTATCACCTCGTAGGTCGAGACCACCCGGATGGGCACCGGCATCATCAGTGTCACCAGTGTCAGAAAGAAGACCAGTGATTTGCCCCTGAAATCAAAGTAGACCAGGGCAAAGGCGGTCAGCACAGATATCCCTATCTTGCCCAGGGCCACCAGCAGCGAGAAGACCGTGCTGTTGAAGAGCAGACGGCCCAGATTGGCTCTCTGCCAGGCCTGGGCATAATTTTCCAGAAGCTCGGCTCCGGGCAGAAGCCGGGGAGG
Source organism: uncultured Halanaerobiaceae bacterium (assembly GCA_964462585.1). Lineage (GTDB taxonomy): Bacteria > Bacillota > Halanaerobiia > Halanaerobiales > Halarsenatibacteraceae > Halarsenatibacter. The sequence continues at coordinate 1,916 of CAYXAK010000113.1, read as the reverse complement.
AAGGCGGAATACCTCCTGAAATTCCAGTGTGCTGACGACAAAGGCATAATAAACCGGAAAGGCCAGCATGACCACTATGGTGATGAGGACCAGATGGTTGACCAGCCGCAGAAGAAAATCCCTGTCCGTTATTTTCTCCATAATCCCATCAGCCATAGTGAACCCTCCCCTCTAAATATTTGAACTGGAACAGTATGATTATTATCACAAATATGAATAGCAGTACCGACTGGGCCGAAGAAGCCCCCGGTCTCATATTTATAAAGCCATCACGGTAGACATTGTAGACCATTATGCGGGTGGAGCCGTAGGGGCCACCTTTTGTCACCGTATGGATGATGCCGAATGTGCGGTAAAAGGAATAGACCAGATTCATGGTGATGAGGAAAAACGTTGTGGGTGTGAGCAGGGGAAAAATAACCCTGCGAAAGCGCTGCAGAGGACCGGCCCCGTCCAGTGAAGCCGCTTCCAGCAGTGAATCGGGGATTCCCTGCAGACCGGCCAGAAAGAAGGCCACATTGTAGCCGAGCATTCGCCAGGCGGCTGCCACGACGACCAGAATCATAGCATGAGTACCGCTCAAAATCCAGTTGAAATCGAAGGGCAGCATGCGATTTATGACACCGTAGGATGGATGCATGAGAAACATCCAGATAGTCCCCGCCACAGCCGGTGAAAGGGCATAGAGCCAGATGAGTGAGCTGCGGTAGAAAAAGAGCCCTCCTATCTTTTGATTTACCAGCAGACTCAGGGCCATGCCCACCACCAGTCCCAGGATGGTTACACCTGCTGAAAATATCAGTGTAACCGAGATCGTCTGGACATAGTCAGGGTTTGTGACAAGATCGATATAATTGCTCAGCCCCACAAAAGTGAGCTGCTCGCCAAAGAGCGTCTGGGTGAAAAAGCTTATGCGGATGGATTCAAAGGTGGGGTAGAGCACAAAAACTGTCACGATGACCATCTGCGGCAGCACCAGCAGATAGGGAAGCTTTTTGTTCTTAAACTTAAACTGATCCATCTCCATCTCTCCTCCATTATTAACAGATTCTCTCCGCGGCAGTCGGCACATATCTATCCAGGCGGTACAGATGAAGTTAAAAAACTCTGCAAACAAAAAAAGAGGACAGGGGAGTAAAGAACAGCTCCCCTGTATGGTATTATATCAGATCGAACTATTGTATCTGCTGCAGATATCTATCCAGGATAGAATTACCCTGTTCTACAGCATCATCGAGGGCGGTCTGTATATCCTTCTGACCGGCAAACATGGCCTCCATATTATCCAGAATAGCATCTCTGATCGCGGTGTATTCGCCCAGTCTTATCCCCTGCAGTCTATCAGCTTCGATCTCGACAGTTACCTGCTCCACAGCGGTTGCGTGATTGGGGTTCTCCTCAAACCAGCCTTCTTCCTCAAGCAGTTCAGCTGCTGATTGAGTCGTGGGCAGATAACCGGTGCGCCGGTGCCATTCAGCCTGCTGTTCGGGCTGTGTTACATAGTTCATAAACTCAGCCACTGCCTCATATTCCTCGGCTTCGTGGCCCTGCAGTGCCCAGATTCTGCCGCCGCCGAGCCAGGCATTGCCCTGGGGATAGTCGCTGTTGTGGGGCATAAAACCCGTGCCCAGCTCAAAGTCAGCCGACTCCTCAAAGCCGGACAGATAACCGGTTGAAGTCTGTATAATGGCCGTCTCACCTGTCAGGAAGGAAGGATTGGGATCACCCTCACGGCCCTCATAGGTGAGTATATCGCGTTCATGCCAGTCCTTGAAGATCTCAAACATCTCCACACCAAACTCCCTGTTGATATAGAGTTCGGTGGCATGACCATCAAAACCTCCGTCATTGTCAGCAAAGGGCTGTCCGTGCCAGGTATGGGCATTTTCCACCAGCAGCCAGGAAGGCCAGCCCAC
>CAYXAK010000112.1:2767-4943 GCA_964462585.1 uncultured Halanaerobiaceae bacterium | reverse complement strand
GCCTATCAGAAGAACAACGAACCCACCTGCTGTTACAGGGTGAGGGTCGGTGAGGAAGTAGTTGAGGAGGAAATAACCAGCTCTCCTGTCGAGAGCACCATCAGGCTTGCCGCCCGGGGCATGGCGGAGATACTGGAAAAATACGATCTCATCAATGGACAGCTGCGCCTGGAGAATGTATTCAAAACCGGTATAGGTTCGGATATAGTTGTGGTCGAAATCTCCCTCTTTTTCGAAGGTCACAATATGTGGGGAGGAAAAAAACTGCTTGGTTCAGTTTACATAGAAAATAATCCCGCACTGGCCGGGGCCAAAGCCACATTGAAAGCTTTGAACCGACTTCTGCTCGATCACAGCCAGAATTAAAATCTGCACCCGCTAATATCTTGCGTTTAAAATTTTTGTATGATTTTTATATGATTTTTTCCTAAATACAAATCAACATCATCGATGCCCGCATGCTGATAACCAGGCAGTGCGGGTTTTTGTATTGTCGATTTATTTTGCATTTTCTCCTGAATTTATAAACCCGCCTGCCGATCTCCACAACGGCAGGCGGGTTCACCGGGTAAACCCCTGTATCAGACGGCTACCGGGGGGCAGCTTTTGTTACAGGGGCTTTGTAGAACCGGCTCAGACCGGTTCTATCTATTATTTCTTGCCTGATTAAAATTTTCCTGCAAGTAATTTTTTCCTTTAAATGGCCATGACTTCCATTATACTGCCCGCTGTCATCATACATTTCACCGCATTCACCTTCATCCACTTCTTCTAGCTCCCCTGTAAAGCAGTTAACATACAAATAAACCCACAGGGGGTATAATACATATAGAGTTAAATACCCACAAGGGGTATAAAGAATCCAAAAACTGCTGCGGGGGGACTAATTTATGCAATATCTATATGTGATCATGGCAGTGCTTCTGCTCATATCTTTTATCTTCGACCGTGAAAAGACCTGGCAGTCAATCCAGCGGGGCAAAAACAAACTGATCAAGATACTGCCCGGCTACCTCAAGCTCCTGGTCCTGCTCTCGCTCATTCTGCTCTTTTCCGAGGATCTGATTGTGGAATATCTGGGCGGACAGAACGTCTATCTGGGAGCATTTCTGGCTCTGATAATAGGTTCGATAACCATGATGCCGGGCTTTATCGCCTATCCTCTGGCCGGAATTCTGCTCAGCCAGGGTGTCAGCTACATGGTAGTGGCGGCCTTCATCATACCGCTGAAAATGGTCGGCATCGTGACCTATCCGCTGGAAAAAGAATATATGGGAATTAAAGCCACCATCTATCGCAATGCGGCCAGCCTGGCCATAGCAGCTATACTGACAATACTGATAGGACTCTATTATGGAGAGGTGATCATATAATGAAAAAAGAAAAGAATGAAGATCATAAACTCGATTATGCAATTTTCTTCGGCTTCATGGCATTTCTGGGCATATCCTGGCTGATAAGATTCGATCTGGGCCTGGCCATGGGCGAAAACTTCCTCATCTTCGCCCGGGATATGGTGCTAATTCTCCCGCCGGCCTTTGTCATCATAGGGCTGTTCGAGATCTGGGTCGACAGAGAGACCATCGAGAAGCATTTCGGCTCGGCCTCTGGCATGAAAAGGCATATATATGCCATACTGCTGGCCGCCACCACCGTGGGCGGAACCTTCGTCGCCTTCCCGGTGGCCAACTCGCTCTATCACAAGGGTGCAGATTACAGCTCGATATTCACCTATATAACCTCGGCCTCGCTGGTCATGATTCCGATGAGCATCATGGAAGCCTCCATAATAGGTCTGGAGTTCACACTGCTGAGAATAGGGCTCTCACTGCCGCTGGTCGTAATAAGCTCCATACTGCTCAACAGCATCTTCCAGCATACAAGTTATGAGCTTCCGGCCAATGTCTGATCAAGCTCAATCCTCTATCTCCAGCCTCCAGGTTCTGATCTGAAAGGGCTGCATCTCAAACTGCAGTCCGACTTCAGACCGGGACCATTTATTTTTTTCCAGCTCTCCTTCTGCCGGGCTCTCCTCCAGCAGATTCACCTCCCTCACACTTCCGATCTTATCCTCAAGCCAGTCAGGGAATGTGAGGGCTGCCCTGTCCCTTCTGCCGGCATATTCATAACAGCGCAGTATGAGATCCCCGCCTTCCTCACTAAGCTTGATCGCCGC
>CAYXAK010000112.1:0-2667 GCA_964462585.1 uncultured Halanaerobiaceae bacterium | reverse complement strand
CAGCTCACCGTCGATGGCGCTGAAGCCGTACTTCCAGTCTGCCAGGAGCGAGAGACCATAATCAACCTGGGAGATATCGGCCCAGCGCTGTGCCGGCACCTCGAACCGGGCCCTGGCCAGGGAGGTGTTGCTGTGGGCCGGCCTCTCCAGGCTGCCGAACTGGATGCCGTAGCTGGCCTTTCTGCTCCTGAGGCTGGTGGGAAAATGAGCCCTCAACAGCAGCTGGCTCTCCTGCCAGTCCACACGTGTGCGGAAATCGACCTCCGCCCTGCCGGCCTTGAGTATCATATCCTGCTCGATGGTGGAGTCCAAAAACTCCCATCTCTGCCTCACCAGCAGGCGCTCCGGCGTCTCCCGCAGAATTTCCCGCTCCTGCAGATCATCGACCTGATAGGGCTTATCCTGATAGTAGATATCGATATCCCAGGCATCGTAGTTCAGGGGCCTGTCCTCGTAGACGATCAGTTTATTGAAATAATCTCCCTCCTCCACCAGCTCCCGCTCACACTCTCTGTCATAGAAGCTGACGATGCGGCCAGTCTCATCCAGCTCCAGGCGCAGGCGATCGGTGGCGAAAACTCCCCTCTCTTCATCAATCATGAAATTATAACTGCCTTCGCCGCTCTCCTCACCTCCACCAGGAGATTTAGATCCGCTGCCGGCGGCGTAGAGCTCATAATCTGCAGCCGGGCGCACGGTGTATTCCCTTATCTCCCCTGGTGAGATATCCTCCACCATGATCCTGGCCCTCTCGAAATCACCCCCGGTATACACCCTCTTGACATTCCCCTCTTCATCCTCAAGCACATAATCCTGCCAGAATTCGGCCAGACCGGGATAGATGATCTCATCTCTGCTCCAGGAGGTGGGGTTGTATACCAGCAGCCGGGCCCCGGGCTCCAACTGTTCCTGAAAACGGCAGCTGCAGCCGGCGGCTGCCGCCAGACCCCGGCAGAGCAGAAGCTCGCCCCGGGCCAGAATCTCCTCATATTCGGCCTCCGCCTGTTTGTAGACCTCAGCGATCGAGGAGCCCGGCAGTATATCGTGAAACTGATTTTTTAGAAGCGTCTGCCAGCTCTCTTCCAGCTGCCGCCGGGGATACGATATCTCATCGCTTAAAGCCAGGCGGCTGTAGAGCATCTCAACATCCCGCAGCATCTCCTCAGCTCGGCGGTTATACATCTTGGTCCAGGCCTGGGATGTATAGGTGCCGCGGTGGTATTCCAGATAGAGCTCACCATCCCAGACCGGAAGCTCCTTTTCACCCGAAGTATCAGCCAGGCTCTCCTCCAGCCGCTCAAAGAAATCCAGCGCTGACCCAAACTGCAGTGAGGGCAGGCCGGGCAGTGTATCTATAACTCCGGCATTTTCCAGCATGCGGCGGGTCGGCCCGCCGCCCCCATCCCCCCAGCCACAGCTGACCAGGACTTCTTCGGCCTCACGCTGCTGGCGGAAGCTGCGCCAGGATTCACTCACACTCTCCGCGGTCAGGTCGGCGTTATATGTGCTGCGCCAGTCCCATTCCTCCCCGGCCTCGCCGTCCGGAGTCGTCAGCAGATAGCTCAGAATCTCGCTGCCGTCTATTCCCCGCCAGCGGAAGAGATCGCAGGGAAAGCGGTTAAACTGATTCCAGCTGAGCTTGCTGGTGACAAAATACTCGATGCCGGCCTGGCGGGCCAGCTGGGGCAGGGCGGCGCTGAAGCCGAAGACATCGGGCAGCCACAGCAGCCGGCTGGAGCTGCCGAACTTCTCCCGCAGATAGCGCTGACCGTATAGAAACTGCCGCACAAGGGCCTCGCCACCGCTGATGTTGGTATCGGCCTCGACCCACATGCCGCCGGCCGGCTCCCAGCTTTCCTCCCGGGCCGCTTCTTTAATCTCCTGGAAGAGCCGGGGATAATCCTCTTGCACAAACTGATAGAGCTGGGGGCTGCTCTGGAGAAAGTGAAAATTATCGTTCTCATCCAGCAATCTCAGGGCCGTGCTCCAGGAGCGGGCGCATTTGGCCCGGGTCCTCTCCAGCTCCCACAGCCAGGCCACATCTATATGGGCATGGCCCACAGCGGTCACCGCCGGCTGGTCATGATTATCGTCCCGAACATTCTCCGGCTTCTGCTCTATTTTCTCCTCCAGCCAGTCCGCCGCTCCGGCGGCCGAGCTGTAGAATTTTTCCGAGCCGATACGGCGCATATCGACCATATCGACCGCATCCTCCAGAGCTGAGAGGAGCCGGCTGTGGTGCAGATCATCTTCAGGTAAAGCGTCCAGCGCGGAGAGTATATTGCGGGCCATAATATGCAGTCTTCTCACACCCTGATGGCGCCGCTGCAGCTCGGCCCGGCGCAGTGTTCTCACATTCTCATCCCTGCCGCTGTCAGCTCTGAGGTGAAGGAGAAGTGTTCTCTTTTCCTCATCCCCACCAACCCTGTCTTCGCCATCCGGCAGGCCGGCCAGCGATACCAGCCTGTGCCTGTCATCTATTCCCTGCCAGGGATAGTGATCCACAAACAAAAGCCCTTCAGCACCGGAGAGCCCGCTCCTATGCCCCCGGCCTAAATCGAGGTAGAGCCAGCTGTCCTCCGCCGGCCGGTTCCCGCTGAGCTCCAGCTCCCGGCAGAACCAGCCGTGCTGATCGCCCTCACCACCCCAGCTCTCACCGGGGGAAAT
>CAYXAK010000111.1:0-4946 GCA_964462585.1 uncultured Halanaerobiaceae bacterium | reverse complement strand
GTGCTCCTGGCCGGGATTTCAGGCACGGGTAAGACTAAGCTGGTCGAGCATTTCGCTCATGCTTTAGGCTGTAATTATGATAATGGTCGCTATCAGTTGATATCTGTGCGACCTGACTGGAATGATAGCTCAGATCTTTTAGGTTATAAAAATCTGGAGGGCGAGTTTGTGCCTGGCCCCATGATAAATATACTGCAGCAGGCTCAATCTAATCCCAATGATATACATATCGTCTGTCTGGATGAGATGAATCTAGCCCGCGTGGAGTATTATTTCAGCGAGTTTCTCAGCAAGATGGAAACCCGTCATAACCATAATGGGCGCATCTTGAGTGCGCCTCTTTTCACCGAGGAGGATTTTGAAAAGCCGGAAGACAAAGCAGAATACGCTGGATTGCGCATCCCCGATAATCTCTACATAGTTGGCACCGTTAATATGGACGAGACCACCCATCATTTCAGCAAGAAAGTTCTGGACCGGGCCAATACCATCGAGTTTTCTCAGGTGGAGCTATCTCAGCTCAATCTGACAGATAGTGAAGATAGGTCTGCTCCTTTAGAGCGGGTTGATAATGGCTTTCTCAGGCCGGATTTTATCAGCATGAGTGATTGCCCGGGAGAGGAAAAGGAGTTTATCCAGGCCCAGGTGGTAGCCCCCCTGGCAGAAATAAACGATATTTTGGAAAAAGCCAGCCTGCATGTCGGCTATAGAGTGCGGGATGAGATAGCATTTTACATGCTCTACAATAAGAGTCACTCACTCCTGGAGTATGGAGATAGAGAGGCGTTTGATTTCCAGCTTATGCAGAAGATACTGCCCCGTATACAGGGCAGCTCACAGCTTATCAAAAATGTAATTATTGATCTCTTTAAGTTGGCAGCAGATATAGAACAATTTGATTATATGCAGGATAATCCTCGAGAGATTGTTAATCAAAGAAAGAGCGATGACCCCGATGATGGCTATGAAACGATGAAATATCCTCGCTCAGCTGAAAAATTAGCTATGATGTATGAACGCATGGAGCAGGATGGATTTACATCTTATTGGTTGTGATGAATGGGCTGGACCAGGACTTAAGAGGTGATAGATATGGGGGATAATGATAAGAAAAATCTGCTCATGCTGGAGACTGATCGTTTCAAACTCTATCTCAAAGGCCGGCCCTACCATCCTCTATTGGGAGACGATTACCTGGATAAGCTGAGACAGAGCGATGAAAATAATCCCCGGGCCAGTCTCAGGATAGATCGTTTTAAAGGCTGTGAGCTGAAAGAGCTTAACTATTATCAGCCGGGCCAGGGCTTAAGGCCGATAAATTTAGAGGAAGTAATGAATGATGGCAGTCTGGAGCTAACCCAGACTCCTTTGTTTTTTGAGGAGCAAAATTATGAGCTGACGATAAAAGCAAAAGATGATAAAAATCCAGTGCAGTTTTACCATGAAAACCCTCTCCTGCGCGATGAGATCACCCCTCTGCCTGATGATAAACACGTTTTGACAGGCAGTTTGAACTTCGGCAGTGATGTAGGCTATTCTCGTCTGCAAATAAAAGAGGGAGATCGCTCTCTTTTGAATCTGAGACTGGAGGTCTTTCCCGCCAAGCTCGATTATCAGGATGATTATTATCGTCTGCTGCAGGAAGTCAATGAGGAGATATACAATTTAGCCTTTGATTTTATGCGGAGAACTTTTCAAAAGATGCATCTCCGGGAGGCAGATGAGGAGACACCTGATAGAGCTGAGTTCTTTCAGATTTTGACTAAGATAATGAAGAGGTTTCGACAGGCATTTCGCAGGCTGAAAAAGTCTCCTCATCATCGTTTGCAAAAGAAGACTAGAGTGCTGCCAGCAGCCAGGGTCAAGGATGTAGGCCGGGAGAGCCTGAAATGGATCAGGAGGAACCCCCGCCATTTTGATAAAGATAAAGGCAGGCCCGATAAACTGCTCAATATAGAGAAGGAGTATAGTTACGATACCTTTGAAAACCGCTATGTGCGCTGGATGATTGAGCGGATTAAGGAGAGGCTAAATATATTTCAGGAAAATCACAGGCAGCTCTATGGTGAGGACAACTATCTCAGCCAGCGCATTGGTGAGCTGCAGCGGGAATTTGATCAGATGCTAGAGCAGACCTTTCTCAGCCAGGTGGGAGAGCTGAAGAGGCTGCAGTCGCTGTCATTGGTACTGCAGATGGCTCCTGGTTACCGAGAGGTCCATAAATATTATCTGATGTTGAAGCGAGGTCTGGATATCAAAGGCGAGCTCTTTCAGATGTCGATGAAGGAGCTCTCACGTTTATATGAATACTGGTGTTTTCTGAAACTGGAGAGAATCTTAGCCGAAGAATATGAGCTTAAACGCCAGGATATGGTGGCCTATGAGTATGATGGCATTAATTTTCGCCTGGAGAAACGCGGAAAAGCGGAGGTTATATTTGAGAACCCGAAGACAGGAGAGGAGTTTTCGCTGCTTTACAATACCGTGCAAGGTGAGCGGGTCACCACAGGTCAGCAGCCTGATAATATCCTTTCTCTGAGCAAACGAGGTCGAGCTCAGCATGGCAGAGAGCAGGCTGAGGTGAAATATAAGTTTATCTTTGATGCCAAATATAGATTGGAAAGCAACGGGCAAGTCGGAGAAGAGGGAGAAAATGACCAGGACGAGTTGCCACTGGGGCCACCTCATGACAGCATCAACACGATGCACCGCTATCGAGATGCTATTATAGCTGAGGAACAGGCAAAAAGAGGCTGGAAACGCCCGGTGGTCGGGGCTTTTGTCCTCTTTCCCTGCCCTGAGGAGGAGAAGTTCAAGGAGAATCACAAGTTCTACGAGAGCATAGCCCAGGTTAATGTGGGGGCATTTCCCTTCATGCCGGGCAGTACAGGGTTGGTGAGTGAGTTTTTGCAGAATGTAATTGAAGAGAGTTTTTTCAGCGGTTTTGAGAGAAATATACTGCCTCCTGGTCGAAGGCAATATATTGACGAGCAGCAATTTGAGCAGAATATGCTGGTGGGATCTCTGCGTGGACCGGAACAGCTGGAATTTATTCTCGATGATGACAGACCAACTTTTTATCATATTCCCTGCCAGCAGATTAAACTGCATGAACATAAACTGGAATATGTGGCTGTCTATCAGAGCAGACGCAAATTCGATGGGGATTGTGGCATAAGACATTACTGGCGCATCGGTGATATAAAGGTGAGAGAACGCAAAGATATTCCTTTGGGCAATAAGAGCTCGCGCAAACCATACTATGTGTTGGAACTGCAGGAGCATGAAAAGCGCGATGAGCCTGTAAAACCTTTGGGTTATGGTCTGCAAGGAAGTCATATTTACTGCAATTATGATCTATTCCGGCGGGCTGAAGTTTTGCCTGATCTGCATATTAAGAGCTGGCGAGGTTGGAGGATCTGGCTGGAGATGAAGAGAGTGCGAGATGATATTATTGTTATGGAAGAAGAGACAGGGATTTCAAGTATTGATGGTAAGGATATTGAGGGTTTTGCCCTGGGTGAAATTTATGTCCAGGTGCAGGATGATCAGGTGGTCGTCAGGAATAATAAAAAAGAAGAAGAGAGCGGTGAGAGCTGGGAAAACAAATATAAACTGGGTGAGTTTGTGCATAATTTGCGCGGTGTCTTTAAAGATATTAAATGAACCATCGCAGATTCAGGAGCTGAATTTGACGAAGGCGTTAACCTCACTTTCTTCCGTGAGTGCGGTAAATCCGTGCTCACGGTAGAACTTTTTCAGCCGCGGAGATCTGTCGGCCAGCACGATCTTCTGGCGCACATCGGGAAAGTGCTCCAGACAGCGTGTGAGCAGCTCACCGCCGATACCCCGACCCTGATAGGTTGGCAGTACCAGTATATCCTGGATATAGAGGGATGTATATTCATCGCCCACAGCGCGCAGGAACCCCACCAGCTCTTCTCCCCGGCGGGCTGTGAGCACCAGTGTGGAATTTTCGATGCCGGCCATCAGCCGCTCAAACTCCTGCAGATAGGCCTGCCAGCCGACCGCTTCGTAGAGCCTTCTGATCTCATCTTCGGCAGGTATTTCCCGGCACTCATATGTGATTTCATTAATTTCATTCATTATATCGGCCTCCTTATTCTCGCTACAGTTATAATTTAAGCTGAAAACAGTTAATCCTGCTCTGGAGGGGAAAAAATGGATTATACCAGAAGACTGCTCACAGCAATAGGTATTGCCATGGTCGTAATTCTGGTGATATCGTTTGCGGGCAATGATTACATTGAGATAGAGTTCGAGCCAGAGATCTACATGGAAGAGGACACGGTTGTGATGGAGGGTGAGACGAACTTCGAGGATGGAACACTGCTGGATTACAGGGTCGATAACTACGAGACTGTCGGCCCGGAGGAGGGCACCAGACTGACCGGGGAAATCGAGGTGGATGATGGTGAATTCTACGGTGAGATCGATACTGCCGGGGAATTTGCTCCCGGGGACATTATCTCAGCCCGGCTGAGGTTCAGCCCCAGCTGGCAGCCCGAGGAGCTGCAGATTGAATACGGCACAGGTGGAGATAATCTCACCGGTGAGGCCGTGGAGAACGGGAGAATTAATATCCACAGGATTTTCGACTGAGATCTATGGAAATCTATTCAGATATATGAGATAAAATAAATGGAGGGCAGGTTTACCGACATGAAGGAATATAACAAGTTGATCAGGGATAGAATACCGGAGATCCTCGAAGATGCCGGCAAGGATTACGAGACCACCACTGTCGAGGGCCGGGACTATCTGGCCGCCCTCAAGGACAAGCTGAAAGAAGAGGTCGATGAATATCGGGAGGAGGAAGATGTGGAGGAGCTGGCCGATATTCTGGAGGTGATCGAGGCTCTTCTGGACTGGCACGATATCAGCCGGGAGGAGCTGGAGGAGCTGAGAAGGGAGAAGAGGAAGGA
>CAYXAK010000110.1:2763-5186 GCA_964462585.1 uncultured Halanaerobiaceae bacterium | reverse complement strand
ATGTGAGCAAAAACAGAAAAAGATTTATACAGTGCAAGAGAAAATGTCACGGTGAAAAGGATAAAAGGAGATTAAATGAGATGAGAGATACAGAAGAAGATAAACCCGCACATTTCAGCTGCTGCAGGAAGATCAAGCCGGACAGTTCAGGTCCAGGCGAGGAGGAAGCAGAATTATTTTTCCAGGGCTGGCAGCAGCCAGAAGGCGGAGAAAACAGTAAAGCGGCTATATGCCTGGTCCATGGCCTGGGCGAACACAGCGGCAGATATGATCATGTGGCTGATTTTTTTCTCGAACATGATATCTCCCTGCTGGGTTTTGATCTCTACGGGCACGGTCGTTCTGCGGGAAAAAGAGGGAACGCCCCCTCATACCAATTTATCCTGTCAACCCTGCAGCTGCTGGTCGATACCGCTGCGGAAAAATTCCCGGGACTTCCCCTCTACCTGTACGGTCATAGCCTGGGGGGAAATCTTGCCCTGAACTATGCTCTTCGTAATAACTGTGAAAAGCTCAGGGGATTAATTCTGACCTCACCCTGGTTGAAACTGGTACAGAAGCCGGCCCGGCCGGTGCAGATGCTGGCCGGACTGATCTATAAGGTATATCCTGATTTGACACTTTCCAGCGGACTCAAAGCCGAGGATTTAAGCCAGAGCGGAGATACCCGCCAGAATTATAAAGAGGATGAGCTGGTGCATGATAGAATTTCGCTCCGCCTCTATCTGGAATCAGCAAGGGCGGGCAGGCGGGCTTTGGAAAACCCTGATGAGCTCGATGGGCTGAACCTGCCGGTGCTTATCCTGCATGGAGAGGACGATAAAATCACCGATCCTGCCGCCAGCCGCAGCCTGGCAGATGGTTTAAATGAAGCCGGAAAAGACTGCGAACACCGGGAATATGAAGGCCTTCTGCACGAGCTTCACAACAGCAGGCAGAGAGAACAGGTTCTGCAGCAGATAACAGAATTCATTCACAGAAACCGCTAATCAAGAAAATCTTTTATTTCATCCAGATAGTCAAAGCCGAAATATCCGTCTTCATAGTGCGGGTATTCTTCATAATCAAAATAATATCCCGGCTCAATCATATGTCCTTCAGCCCATTCGCTCCAGGAAGCAACATTTATATAATCAATTGTTCTGTATTCATCTGCCAGCTCCAGCATATCCGCAAAATAACCAGGATCAGGGGGTGTTAATCTATCTTCACCCCAGTTGATATTTCCCCGATCATCAAACCCCGGAAATACTCTGGGGGCAAATTCAATATCATAATTATCGGTTAATTTTTCGTAACCCCTGAAATTTTGTTTGACGAATTCAAACTGCTCTTCCCAGTCTATAGTCTCATCAGTTTTATTTTTCCCGGTCCAGGTGGTAACAGCATCAAATTCCTGCATTATTTCAAGAATCTGATCATCAATCTCCTGATGCTTATAATATCCATGACCGACATGCTGAAAATCCCCGACCATATATGGTTCAATACCATGAACTGTAAGTTCTGATCGGATGTGATCGATGAATTCCACCGGTCCTCCCCATCTCTCATCCACTTTTTCTCTGTGCTCTCCCCTGGCGATTGAATGTGAAGCCCAGAATAAAATCATCGGTCTACCCTCTTTGCGATAATAATTTTCCCTCGATATCATCTCTTCCCGGAAAAATTCCATATGGCTGTCGACATCCAGATCGCGTTTAATCACCTTATCAACATCATATTCCAGCTCTAAATATATTTCATCCACCAGTTCTACATCAGCAAGGTTCTCATAAATACCTATGTCATTCTCTGTCTGCCCGAATAGCAGTGACATTCTGGAAATGCCGGAACTTTGCATCTGATCGATATGCCGGCTGACTGCTTCATGCTGAAAAAGATTATGTTTGAGATAATATGGGCCTATCAGAGGTTCACCGGTGGAGCTGGTATTCCAGTGAGGCTCCATAAAAGGCCAGTACATTGCAGAGATTTTTATATCATCTTCGCTTTCATAGACATCATATCTTCTTACATATACTTCTTTTTCCTCAATCATCTTATGGCCTTCGCCTGTTTCGACTGCGACCTCGATCTCTTCAAGCTCAACCTCGTCTTCCGGCCCTGCAGCGGCATCGATAATACCTTCAAATTTGACTCTTTCTTCAGCAAAACTCTCTGCCTTTCTGTCAATTGATGATGATATCTCGATTTTTTCAATGCCGGATTGAGCATGAGCATCAACTGAAAACTCCAGCTCATCCATATTTTCAGTCGCAACAGCTGTGAAATCAATTATTTTATCCTCTTCAGGATCAAAATCCTCCTCGATCACGACGTTCACATGTTCAACACCGTTTATAGTTTTGCCAGAGTCACTGTCTTCAATTGTAAAACTCCCCTGAAAAGTATAGCTGCCAGCACTATCAGGATTATAATCA
>CAYXAK010000110.1:0-2663 GCA_964462585.1 uncultured Halanaerobiaceae bacterium | reverse complement strand
GGTTAATTTTAGTTGTCAGTCATAATTATCTGGAAATGAGATTTTTCATATATATACATTTAATAGATATTCGAGAAACTCCTTTTAAATACCTGCTCAGCACGCCGGGAGCCAAAAGCGATGAGGCCAGAAAACACGCTGTCAGGATGTCGGAATATGCCACACAGCTGGGCCAGCGGATCGATCTGAACCAGAAAAAGATGAACAATCTGACACTTCTGGCCCGGATTATCTCCATCGTTGATGCCTTCGATGTGATGACAAATTATAACTTATTACTCACTTAAAGGATAGATTTCTTTGCTTATTCCGTCAAAAATTTTCTTTCACATATTCACCTGCTATCTTCTCAATATCCTCTCCTCTATTTACTTCACACATTATCCGGGTATATTCCTCCATATCAAAACTGACTTCTTTCAACTTCTCCATAACCAATCCATTGGTGCGCTTTAAATCCGGCGAAACTATGGTGTGTATCTCTTCAGCTTCGCCGAAGGTTCTCTCAGGATCAGCCAAAAATTTGAGAGGATATTCCTCAAACATCCAGTGAGGCTTCCAGCCGGTAGCTACCACCGGCTCTTTGTTCTGTACAGCTTTTTGTACTTTATCCATCATCCGGTCCACACCCAGAGCCTCTACTGTCCACTCCTGGAGTTCATAGTCCTGTAGTGCTTCTCTCGCTGCCAGGGTCACACCTGCCGTCTCACCTATTGCCTGGATGGAGCCGGCCTGGAAATCATCCGATTCCCCTTGTAATTCACCAATATTTTCTATCCCCACATATTCGGGCACAACCAGGCCTATTTTAGCCCCCCGTAAATTTGCGCCCAGATCAATGAAATCCTCCTGAAATCTCTGCAAATATTTCTCATGGGTTTTGGGCATCCAGCTGCTGACCATCCCGTCCAGAATATTTTGGCCAATAGAATGATACATCTCCGCATAATTTAAAGGCACCAGGACCACACCGGCATCTAATTTATTTTCCAGAAGTTTTTTGGCCACAAAAGCGCTGGTCTCTTCAACCCTGGTATATGCCAGTTTTATGAGTTCAAACTGATCAAGCTCACCCTGCAGCTCAAGTGAAACCCGTGTCAGTCTATCAGCCTGTTCATCTATATAATCGACAAACTCACTCTGTTCCCGGGTGCCCTTTCTAATTCCCGCAGTTTTGGCCAGAGTTTTATTGCTGAGATCATCTATGCGGTTTAAATCTTTTTCTATCTGGTCAGAGCTTTCAACTATGCCGGCAAACAAATCTGAGCACCTGCTGACCGTGATCTGTTGACTGTCCACTACATCTTTATTTTCCTCAACCGAATCTACCAGCTTATCCATTTCACACTGGATTTCTCCCACTATATCCATTATCTCTTTGCTGGAAGAGAGAGAGTCTTCAGCCAGTTCCTTCACCTTCTGTGCTATCACCGTAAATGACCTGCCCTCCTGACCGGCGCGAGCCGCCTCAATAGAAGCATTTAAGGCCAGGAGATTGGTTTTTTCGGCCAGGTTATTTACTGTCTCTGTCATAAGAGTGATATCTTCTGATTTTTTGTCAAGGCTTATGACATCATCCTTCAGCTCGTCCATGAGCTCGAGATTATCATGCATCTTCTGTTCCTGTTTTTTCATGTGCTGCTGACCCTTATTTACATACTCTTCATTGATTTTTTCCAATATTTCGGCCGCTTCCTGGACCGATTCGACCACGTCTTCATTATGTTCAACCAGATTTTTAACTGCTTTTACATGATCTTCGGTGATATTATTTAACTCCTCGGTTGCCTCCGACCATTTGCTGCTGGCCGAGGATATTATCACCGACAATTTCATGATTTTACTGATCAGATCCCTCAACTGCCCGAGCATCACCTCACAGCTTTCAATAATGCTGCTTTTCTGCTGGAAGCTCTCAATACTGTAGGATAACCGGCCCTCGCAGACCGCTTCCAGAGCTTTTTCAACTTCCGCCACCTCTTCACTCCTGATCTCAGGCTGTTTATTTTCAGCCGACTTTCCAGAATCATGAGAATCACCTTCAACCTTATTATCTTTTTCAGTTACATGTAATTTTTGAGCAAATAAAAAATACAGGGCTGTTAGCAGAAGTAAGACGAAGGCGAAAATGCTCGCCCCCATATATTCCCGGCTCATTCCCCCAAATCCAAAGCTCAACAACAGCAAAGCTCCCAGCAGCAAACCCTGTTTAATCATTTTTAGCTGCATTTGCCTTATAACTCCCCCGTTAATGTTGATTATTTTTTAATAATTTTCACTACTAAAATTCCGCATTGCCTATATATATCCTGCCAGAAAATAGATTTATTATCACTGATTGTATTTGGCACAGCAAAATAAAAAAGTTCCTCTCCAAAGCCTGAGTTAACGTACATGTTCAACGGCAAAAATTTTCCTGCTAAAAATAACCCCCAGGATTAAATCCTGGGATGATAAAGTTCAGATATTATGTGTTTATTGCACTTTTGAGCTTACATATAATTGAACTCTATATTATTCTGTTTCCATTTCATAATTCATATTTATTTCAGTTATCATAAGATCAAGTTGATGGGCTACACCGGCTGCTTCTTCACCGGCCATAGCTTCATCTGCCAGCATCTCGACGATCACATCGGCCTCCCCCCATTTCGGGGAAATTA
>CAYXAK010000109.1:0-5244 GCA_964462585.1 uncultured Halanaerobiaceae bacterium | reverse complement strand
ACATCGTCCTGGATAATATCCTTGAATATAAAGGGTTCATATGCTAAAATTATGTACAGAATCAAATATTCCTCATAATAACGATTTCAAATCTGAATTATAAAGGCAATGATAAAAGTCGTTTTAAAACTCAATATTTTATCATAATCAGGTGCCTCCGGCTACGGTCGGAGGAGAATAGGGAATCAGGTGAAAAACCTGAACGGGCCCGCCACTGTAACTGACGGGGCGAACGGATCCACTGCCACTCGGCATTTTGTCTTTTTTTAATTTCCGGGGAAGGCAAAAGTTCGCCTGTAATGTCAGGAGTCAGAAGACCTGCCTGATTATAGATCCTGCATACTCCTCGCTGGCAAGGGTGGTAGGAAATTGGTTAATTCAGAAGATATGATTATGCCAATTTTTGCTCCCAACCATCATCCATCGGGTTGGGAATTTTTAATTTTTATGCAGTGTGACTTTCATTTGCCGGGCGGAAATGTTTTATATATGCCTATTTATCCCCCTGCCCTCTGTTTATCTGCTTCCCCCTTTTGGCAGGGTGATTTCAAAAACATATATAAATAAGCTCATCTTAGTAATCTGGCATCCCTCCATGCCATTTTATTGGCGTCAGCGTTTATGCTGGCGTTTATTTTTTGCCCCGAAGATTCAGAGAATAACGGAGGAAAAGAATAACGCCCATTCTGTTTTTCGCGCCGACAGATCAGTCAAACAATGACAGGTTGTCCATATGAGGCGAGTTTCGAAGAATCTCCGGGGAATTTCAGGTGGCTGAAAGCAGGATAAAACCAGCCTCAGCGAAAGAGCTCCTCGCTCTTGAAATACAAAATGTGCCATTTCAAACTGAGGCCGGCATCCCGCATTGACTTTATCATCATCTTATTTCGCTGTCATGTAATTTTCAATATCAGATTTTCTTTCGGATTTCCTTTTATCCATATTAATCTCCCGGATTGAATTCAAATTTTTCTTCCGTAATGTGCTGGAAAACATCAATATTATCAGCAAAACTCTCCTCCATATCGGTGTGAGTCAGGACGAAAGCATCGTCTTCATCGATGAGAATAATCTGGCGCTGGCGCAGGGTGGTGTACATCTCATCATGGATAAACTCCATTTCCTGTGCCTCTGTCTCATTCAGCTTTCTTTCTTCATTTTTCTTGAGCTCGAAACCCTCAAAACCCTCCATCTCCGCCAGGTTGAAGTCAACATATTCGGAAAGAGTCATGTCCACATCCCACTGCTGTACAATATTTATATTGGGATAGCCGCCCGGAACCTCGCTGAAAACGGCGATCTTACCATGCTGATCTTCTTCCGTCTGAAGCTCCCAGCTGTCAGGATAGTGAATGGTAAAATCCTCCGCTTCGTACTTATTGAAATTGATATCCTCTATATCTTCCGCATATGCCGGGGGAGCTGAGATCAAAGCTGTCCCCCAAAATCCCATCAATCCCAAAGCAAAGATCAAAAATAAAACTGCCGGATTAAATTCTTTCCTCAACATCAGCACTGGTTTAGCCTCCCTGAAGATTTTGTTTTAAAATATGTTATTATTAGTTATTCAACATCAGATCCATTTTTCCTTTCTCAGGCCCTGACGGCCTGGCTGCAGCAGGCAGATCAGCGGCAGGAAAGAAGACAGAGCGGGTTACCCCGCCCGGAAGAAGAGAAGATAATATTCAATAATATTTACGATTCCGGCAGGATTTTGCAGGGAAGGACAGAAAATACTTAATATACTTCGAATTTGACTGGAGATAAAATAGGAGAGGTGCAGATAGGAAAGGGGAGGATGTGGGTGTCTGCTCTGGCAGCTGATTCTCAGGCAATTTTATTGCTGGCTATCTACTATCTGGCCTTTCTCATCGTCATCACCGGCCTCAAGCTGATTTTCCCCCTGGGCCGGGAGGTGATCCGCAAATTTTATCATATTTTTTTCAGCTTCTCCATATTCATTCTGCTCTATGCTTTCCAAAGCTGGCTGGTGGCCATGGCCATTATTATCCTGTTTTTCCTGGTGGCGCTGATATATTTAACCCTGGAGGAATATATTCTTCCCTTTGAGATTATTGATCTGGATCGCCGGGGAAATTATAGAATAAGGGAAGTTAGCCTGCAGATTATATATATTATCATAATGCAGACAACTCTGCTGCTGGTTTTCCGGCATTATTTAAATCAACCCCATCATGCTGCCATCGGGGTGCTGGTCTGGGGGGTTGGCGATGCTGCAGCTGCTGTAATTGGCAAGCACTATGGCAGTTTAAATTTCAATGGCCCGGTGCTTTCCCCCGCCAAGACCTGTGAAGGAACGCTGTCCTTAATACTGCTCGCCTGGCTGACTGTTATGCTGGTGGGAGGAATTCACCACTATTCTTTGATTCCTGCAGCTCTGCTGGAGTTCTTACCTGCTGGAGCAGGGCTGATATTTTATGCCCTGCTGCTGGCTGTGACAGCAGGTCTGGTAGAGGCTGTCTCCCGTGTGGGGCTGGATACCATCACCGTACCCGTGGCAGTGGCCGTTGTTTCCTATCTTTCTCTGCTCTTTATTTTTTGAGTGCATTTAGACTGCTTTTTAATCCTATCGGCTGATGGTTTGGTGATAGATGAAAAAGCTGAGGCAGAGATGATTGACTTTGCCGATACATGACACCCGCCGGCATTCCAGCCGGCGTTTTTCTGTTGGCTTTTAATGCTGAACAGTTTTACTTTACATAGTCGAATCTTTCTGTTATAATGAACTGGAATTCATAAAAGAAACTCAAAGTATAAACAGGAGGAATTTCCGTGCCCAAGATAATCGATGATGCAGAAGAGAGGATCTTTCAGGCTGTGATAGAGCTCATATCACAGCAGGGCCTGGAGAATACCAGCATGAAGAAGATAGCGGAGAGTTCCGGGCTGGCTGTAGGCACATTATATAATTATTTTTCCGATAAGGAAGAGCTCATATGCCATGTTATGAACAGAAGCTGGCAGGAGACCTTCGCCAGACTGGATGAGATAATAGAGGAAGAGGAGATGGAGGATTTAGCCCGGGCGGAAGAATTTGCTTCCACACTCTATGACGAGGTCATAAGCCGCCGCATGGTGGCCCGGGAGCTGGTCCGCAACAATGTCATAGATGAAGAAAATATTGTAGAGGTAAAGAGGAAGCTGCGCAGCAGATATGAAAAACTTTTTGCCGGGCTGGATCTGCCCGAAGATAATAGAGGTCAGAAGCTGGATGAGGACAGGCTGGCCAGCACCATAACCTGTGTAATCATAACCATGGCCGATAAGTATGAACGGCAGGAAGAGGATAAAAATTTCATCAACGGCCTCCTGCACAGGCTTTTCGGCAGCGATAACAAACAGAAAGAGAATGATAATTTCTGAGTTATTGGCTGTCGAGGGCAAAAGAGATAATTTGCTGCTATGTTTTTTCTACTATACAAAATGGGGAACGGTGATCAATAAATGCAGCCCAAAGTTAAGGAGACCGAGGAAACTTTTCAGGATAAAGCGGAGACAGAGGAAAGGGAAAATTTAACCGATAAGCCGATTATACCGACCATGATCAAACTCTCCTGGCCGATCATAGTGGCCCAGGGCATGCATCTCATGTATCAGCTGGCCGACACCTTCTGGCTGGGAATGCTGGGGCCGGAACATTTAGCCGCCATTACGCTCTCTTTCCCCCTGCTTTTCATAGTTTATTCCATGGGAGCGGGCTTTTCCATTGCGGGTGTAGCCCTGGTCTCCCAGTATACCGGAGCCGAAAAGCATGAGCGAGCCAGCCTGGCCGCAGGCCAGATTTTGATATTATCCATAGCCGTATCGCTCTTATTTGTGGTGCCGGGCAGGGTCTTCAGCGAGGAGATGCTGCTTCTGATCGGAGCTGAACCTGAGGTGCTGCCCCTGGCCAACACCTATTTTTCCATCTATGTCTCGGCGGTGCCGATCATCTTTATCTACTATGTTTTTTCCGCCTGTCTGGAGGGGATAGGGGATACCGTCACCCCCATGAAGATCAAGGTGGCAGCGGTGATAGCCAACATAGTACTCGATCCCTTCCTGATCTTCGGCTGGAGTATATTTCCGGATCTGGGTATCGCCGGTGCGGCCTGGGCTACGGTCTTATCGCGCTTTCTGGCCAGCTCTATCGGAATCTACATCATGTTCTCCGATATGACCAATCTCACCATAAAACCCCGGCATTTCGTCCCCGATATATTTTTGATCAAGAAAATCTTCCGCATCGGCCTGCCGGCCGCCCTGGGTGATTCGGCCATAGCCATAGCCATAACAGTTCTGACCTCGCTTGTGGCAGGTTTCGGAACCGTTGTTGTAGCCGCCTGGGGGATAGCCAACAGGATCACCTCCATGATCAGAATGCCCGCCTTCGGCTTGGGCCGGGCGGTGAGCATTATGGTCGGCCAGCATCTGGGCGCCGAACAGCCCGATGAAGCCGGACGGGTTTCCTGGGTGGGAACAGGTGCCAGCACTCTGCTGCTTTTAGGGCTGGCCCTCATGCTGCTGGTGGCTTCTCCCTTTATCATGCAGTTTTTCACCGATGATCCGGAAGTTGTGGAGACAGGGGCCAGAATCCTGCGCATTCTGGGCTTTGCCTATATCTTTCTGGGAGCTCAGATCGTTCTCAGCGGTGCTCTCAACGGTGCCGGTAAAACCAAACAGCAGATATTTTTCCGCATACTCTCCCTCTGGGGTTTTCAGATTCCCTTTTCCTATCTGCTGGCCTACACTCTGGACTTAGGCCATGATGGCATCTGGTGGGGGATATTTTTGGCCAAGGTTCTGGGCCTGCTGGCTCTGATTCTCTGGTTTAAGCGCGGCACCTGGCAGACAAAGGAGATCGAGGATTAGGCTGATGAGCGATTACAACATCTATCTGAATGGGGGAATGGGTAATAATGATTGATTTTAAAGCTGAAGCTCAAAAAATTGAAGATCAGATCATAGGCTGGCGCAGGGATCTGCATAAAATTCCGGAATTAGGGCTGGAAACTCCTAAAACCAGAGAATATATCGAGACTCAGCTGGATGAGATGGGGATAGAATACGAGAGCGGCTGTGCCGAAAACGGCGTAATCGCATTGATCGAAGATGATGAGCAGGAAAAAAGCAAAACCTTTGCCATCAGAGCGGATATGGACGGCCTGGAGGTGGAAGAGAAGACAGGCCTTGAATTTGCTTCAGAACATAAAGGCAGAATGCATGCCTGTGGACATGATTCTC
>CAYXAK010000108.1:0-5290 GCA_964462585.1 uncultured Halanaerobiaceae bacterium | reverse complement strand
TAATGGAGCCGATGAGGGGATTCGAACCCCTAACCTGCTGATTACGATTCAGCTGCTCTGCCAGTTGAGCTACATCGGCTCTAATATTATTTATCTGTGATTATAAAGAGCATGGAGCGGACAACGGGACTTGAACCCGCGACCTTCGGCTTGGGAAGCCGACGCTCTACCAGCTGAGCTATGTCCGCATTTTTTATCTTCCTCTACATTATAACATTTAAGTTGATCACTGACAATACTTCAGACATCGAAGCTCTCGGTGTTGATATCGCTCGAGCTCATTCCCTTATCCTTCAGAATCTCACCGGCATCATCTATCATGGCCGGGGTGCCGCACATATAGACACCTGTATTTCCATCCAGCTCCAGATCATCCAGAATATGTGTCACATATCCCTGAGGATGATCATCGCTGCGGGGGCGGGAGAGTATATGATGGTAATCCAGGTTCTCATTTTCCTCTTCCACCTGTGAGAAGAAATCATGATAGACAAGATCCTCTTCATGGCGAACACCGTAGAGCAGCTTGACCTCGCCCTTAAATTCCTCCGCATAATCATCGATAAAGAATCTCTCCACAGTGGAGACGAAGGGGGTTATACCGATGCCGTTGGCGACCAGCAGAAGATTTTCATGTTCTTCAGTATCTATCCTGATATCGTTGCCCAGAGGACCTTTAAGTCTGACCAAATCCCCTTTTTCGAACTCGGAGAAAATTATATTGGTGCCATAGCCATCATCCAGCCTTTTTATTGTCACCGTTACACTGGAATTATCGGGAGCCGCCGAGGAGATGGTATAGGCCCTGTAAAGATCCCTTTTTTCTTCGACCTCCAGAAGCAGAAATTGACCGGGCTGGAAGTTCATCTCTCCCGGATCCATGAGATCAAAGGTGTATTCACGCACATCTTCCTTGAGCTCAGTGATCTCGCTCAGCCGGGCCTGAAAATATTCCGCTCCGACAAAGCCATCCAGATCGGCATTCTCCCGGATCTGTTTGGCCTCCTCATCTGTGGCCATCTGCAGCACACCGGCCGGACAGTTTTCCACACATGTCTTACAGCGGATACATTTTTCCGCCTCCAGCTGGTTGTGTTCCTCGTATTCCTGAAAATCCCTGTAGGGCTCGAGCTCCATCGGACATACGCGGGCACACTGACCGCAGGAGAGACACCGCTCGGGATGATCTACCGTCACCTTCTCCTCCCTGCCGGCGGTAAGATTTAAAGCCCTGCCCAGCCTGTGAAAACCCATCTGCATTGTACCCATGGGGCAGAACTGACACCAGGTGCGGGGATTGATGAGAACTCCCAGCAGCCCACCGACCACCAGCACCATCAGATAGGTATTGGCAAAGAGAAAGCCCAGGCGATGATGGAAGGGAACAGCCCCACCTGCATCCAGAATCGATACAAAATTGCGGGAAATATTGAATATGAAAAACAGAAAAACCAGAGCTGCCGCAGATCTGGTTTTCAGAAAATCGGGTATCAGACTGAACCGGCTTATCTTGAGCAATATCTCATCAAAAAAGCTGCCATGTGGACAGAAATTTCCACACCAGTATCTGCCCCTGAGCAGGCTCATAGCAATGAGAGAAACCATTATCAGAGGCACTATAAGTCCCAGCTGAGGAATAAACTGTCCCCCCAGGGCCACAGCAACGGTGAGAAGCCAGCCATACTTTCTCACCAGGCTGAAGGTTCTCCCGGTCCTGATATTAAAAGCTACCTCACTCAACTTTTATCCCTCCGGAATTGCAGTGTTTAATTATATCCTTGTTCTTTCGATTTATACATCCGTATAATTATATTTGTTTTATCAGGCTATCTTCTCCGTTTTTATATCGACCAGTTTCAATCTCTTGAATTTCCAGATGCCCTTTACGTCCAGGGATATATGAAGTTTTTCTCCCCCGGGCATAAGATTATCCGCCACGTTTACATCGATACCGTCCACATTTTTTCTCACAAATCTCTCCCTGTCAGCTCCTCCCGGCATCTCAGCCTGCACCACAGGCTTGACCATCGTGCTTCAGCCGCCGCCAACCTCTTTCAGCAGTATCGCTATCTGCTGCATATTTTTTTCTTTGAGATATTCCCGGGCCGAATCTGTGAGCTCAATGTTCAATCTTTCCTTTTCCCTGTTATCTGACATGTTTTCCCCTCCCATCTTTATAAATTTAGCATTCCACATGTATATTATCACAATCATAAATCCGCTTTCATGTAAGTAAATAACAATTTTAAATCTCATCCAGCCCAAATAAAAAAAACCGGCCCTAAAAGGCCGGAAGAAAACCGCAATTGCGGGGATATAGATGCTGGCTTTTAATCGCATATCACGCTCATCGCAGTTCAGCCGGTGGAAAGGGCCTCATTTACGCGCAGGGCGGCTTTGGCCCCCTCGGCTGCAGCCACAATTATCTGTTTATCGTGGATATCAGTCACATCTCCGGCAGCCCAGATGCCTTCAGCAGAAGTTCTGTTGCTCCCATCTATGATAATCTCATTCCGCTCGTTAACCTGCACCACATCCCCGGCATATTCGCTGTTTGGTATATAACCTATCTCGATGAAAACAGCGTCAACTTCAAGCTCTGTCGTCTCCGAACTCTCCATATCACTCAACACAATTTTATCCACGCTATCCTGACCGGCTATCTCCTCCACACCGGCTCCAGCATGGACCTCTATATTTTTATTGGCGGTGACCTTGCGCACCAGCACATCATCACCGGTGAGCTCAGGTTCAACCTCCACCAGATCCACCTTACAGCCCAGCTTGGCCAGATCCAGTGCTGCTTCCAGGCCGGAGTTGCCGCCACCTATAACCGCCACAGGCTGGCCTGCATAGAGATACCCATCACAGGTGGCACAGTAATGCACTCCCTTGCCCTTAAACTGGGTTTCACCATGGACACCCAGCTGACGGCTGTGAGCACCTGTGGCCAGAATAACGGCTCTGGCCCGGGCTGTGCGCTCCGAGCTCACCTCCAGGGAAACAAAACCATTTTCTTTTTCTGAGAGAGAGACGACCTCCTCCCCCAGAATTATCTCTACATCGTATTTTTTTACGTGTGACCAGAAAGACTGAATGAGGTCCGAACCATCCACATCGCTGAAACCGAGATAATTATCTATCTCGCCGGATTCCAGCATCTGTCCACCCATATCCTTGCCAATAACGAGAACTTCAAGTCCTTTGCGGGCTGCGTAGAGGGCGGCATTAAAAGAGGCCGGACCGGCACCGACGGTAATTAGATCCCACTCTTTCTCAAAATAATCTTCCTCCCGGTCGATTCCCAGCAGATCGTTGAGCTCACCGGCGATATTGGAATCAACCAGATCATCATAACCTCCTATGTGATGGCCATCTATGAAAATCTGCGGCACAGTTTTGGCCCCATCGGTTCTCTCCTGCATCTCCTCTTTTACCGATTCATTCTCTATATTGTATTCCTCGTAATCGACACCCTTGCTCCTGATCAGAGCTTTGGCCTTCTCACAGTAGGGACACCATTCCAGGGTATAGATTTCAACATTGCAGGATTTTATCATGGTTGACAATCCCCTCCTTTCAACTCTTGAAAATGCGAGCAGAAAAAAGAGAGCAGACGATCTATAAATCGCTTGCTCTCCTTTTTCTGGCTATTAATCTAATTCAGCATTCACAGTCATTCACCTGCACTCTTTGAATCTGATCTCCAATTGAGCTAACTGTTTTTCCTTAAGGACTGCCCACAGGCAGACCTGTTATTTCCTGCAGTGAAATTTCCAGATATTCCAGGGCTTCATAGACTTCCGCCTGACCTCTCAGAACGGGGTGAATCTCGTCGACAAAAGCTCCTGAAACCTCAGCATAATTGGGAGCTGATATCGTGGAGGGACGGGCTACGGCATTGATGAATACATCGTAAAGATCACCCATAAAGGGGTTGGCTTCCAGCACATCTTCGTGCTCGTAGAGCTCGGCTATGGTGGGGTTCATGGAGCCATCTGTGGCCCGCATGAGCTGTGATTCATAGCCGGCCAGGTAGAAGGCTACATCTGCTGCGACATCAGGATACTCACTGTACTGGCTTACTGCCAGCTGCCATCCTCCCAGAGTATGGGCAGGAGTGCCTTCATCTCCGGCAGGAAGCGTCGTCACGGCAAAATCATCTCTGATGGGGCTGTCCTCAGCCCGGGAGAGGCTGTAGGCATAGGGCCAGTTTCTCATAAAAGCAGCATTGCCGTTCTGCCATACTGCTCTGGCATCCTCTTCGGCAAAGCCGGTAATACCGGAAGGAGAAATTGTGCCGACCCAGCCGGCGGCCTGAGATATGATCTCCGCTGCCTGAGGATTATTGACGGTTATCTCACCTTCGGGAGAGATAATTGTGCCGGCATTGTTGGAGGCCAGCCATTCCAGAGCATTGCAGACCATACCTTCATAGGTGCCGCCCTGCCAGACAAAACCCTGAAAATCTCTTCTCCCCTCTTCTCTCTCACCATCTTTTATGATCTGAGCTGCTTCTTCTAACTCCGTCCAGGTGGTGGGCACATCGAGTTCATATTTTTCCAGCATATCTGTGCGGTAATAGAGCAGACCCGCATCTGTAAACCAGGGTATGCCTATCAGCTTACCATCGACGGTGTTGTTCTCCACAATGGCGGGAAAATGCATATCGACATATTCTTCCGCACCAAACTCATAGAGGTCGACAAAATGCTCGGCCATATCACCGGGCCAGATGACATCTATCTGGTATACGTCAACAGCGGAGCTCTCGGCCTGGAAAAACTGCAGATAGAGTCCTCGTCTGTCCTCGACCATATCGGGCGTGTCAAGCACTTCAACTCTCACATCCGGATTCTCTTCCATATACATATCGGCCGCCCGCCTTGTCAGCTCCAGCTCCTCACCCACGGCACCTCCGGCCACAGTTATGGTAATCTCTTCGGCCCGAACTGCCATCAGCGGAGCCCCCAGCAAAAGTGCCAGGGTCAAAAGCACGGCAAAAAACCTGTTCATGATTGTTCTACCCCCTGTGTTCTTCCCGCCCTTTTCTCCGGAGAATGAATGGAGGTGAAGGGGGCTGATTATCCCCCGGCTGTAGCTGATAGCAGCGGCTGGATTGAAGGCAGGAGATATTGAATTTTAAAGAAAATATTTTTAAACTCTAGTTTATTATACCACTAAAATGGATATTTAACAATAGGGCCGGGGAATTTTTCCCCGGCCTGAAGGACTTATATATCTATACCAGCGAGTATTTTATCTTCTCCCAGACCTCATATCTCTCCAT
>CAYXAK010000107.1:0-5410 GCA_964462585.1 uncultured Halanaerobiaceae bacterium | reverse complement strand
AGCTCATTTTCCTGCCGTTAATATCTATATAGTACTTAAGATTGAAATGCAATTTTTAAAGAAGATCATTTTTACATAAGCCCTATCTTTATCCGTCATCTTTTCAGCCTGTGCGGGTAAAACCGGGAACGGTTACTTTATTCAGGCGCACTTTTCCGATACGGAAAAGATAGCTGCTGAAAACTAAAGCGATATAGATCATTGATAATACTGCAACTCCTAACAGCACCAGTGTCATAGCTCTAGACATGATAATTCAAATCACCCCCCGGGGTTAACAAAATCAAGTTATCATTCCTGAAGTGGTTAAAAATCCATTAAAAAAATAATATATTTTTTTAATATAATAATTATAGCACACTTTGATATACATAACAATAAGTTATGATTTTTTCTTTCTTTTACACTTGTATCCATAAGTGTCGCAAAGAACAACAATATTTTAACGCTTTCCTTCCATTCTCAAATCCCCTTATAAGCCATCTATATTTTTATTTCTATCTCGAGACCATAAAATTACACATTTGATTTATAATAATAAACAATATTATCTAGCCGGTTAGAATCATCATGTCTTAACATTACAGCATAATGAATATGGCCAAAGTGAAAAGCAAAACCCCTATATTTACCTTGCCACCCTCAACTAATTTTACGGTTCAATGTAAGAATTGTTATATTTTCTTACGTTGGCCATGAACACCATTATCACCGACATAACAATAATTATAGCATGTAATAGAATGAATGTAATTTACGTTAGCCTTTAAGAGGCGTCATTGGGAGTTTGTGTGAAATTTTTAATAATATGCCCTTATCACCTTTATCATCGTAATCTTACCTCATTATCGGCATGAATGTATTATTATTTTGCTTTTTTGCATTAGATTAGCCTCTTGTAATTAAGTGAATAAGCGCTTGAGAGAAGCATAATAAAAGTAGGTCCGATAAGAAATGAGGGAGATATTCAAAAATTTAAAAAAGCTGCTCCAAATGGGAGAGGAAAAAAGACTGGCAAAAACAGGATAAACTCCCGGGGTGCTATCCCGGGAGGTACGGGCAGAATGATGAGCGGTTTGAAGTATAAAGTAAAGGAGATATTTCTGCCAAATTCCAAGCAATCTCTACTTTTTTCATCCCATATTTTACTTTGCCAGCTGTGCACGATAGGGCAATAGTTTTCTCTAATATTAATCGCAAGTCCACTCCATAAAACCATACATGTAGCTCGAATAGCTTAAACTGTATTAAATATACGATCCCGGGGATTAAACTGAGGTGATGCCAGCCAGCTTCCATATCCGCTGACCTCGCGGCGGTTTCTCAGAAGGGAGTTGTATATGCCTGCATTAGCTATATTACCCAGCAGAACAAAACCTCTGATTCTACCCTCTTTCAGATATATCTTGCGCAGATACTCCTCGCCCTCTGCGCGAATAATTTCTCCTTCCAGCTCTCCCACCACCATGAGTTTGTAACTGAGCTCTTTCAAGGAGTTCATGCTGTACATGCGCTCGTATTTGTTTTCATCTCCCATCATATTGGCAGCAGCAGTGCGCCCATGACTGACAGCGACGGGATGTAGACCATGAGATACCGGCTCTCCGCTCAAAAAATCGCGGGTTAAAGCCACATCACCACAGGCAAAAATATGAGGATAATTTGTGCGCAGGTTGTTATCGACCGGAATTCCGCTCTCCTCATATTTTATTCCACTCCCCTCCAGAAAATCGATATTGGGAGAGACACCTGTGGCGG
This sequence comes from uncultured Halanaerobiaceae bacterium, assembly GCA_964462585.1. Classification (GTDB taxonomy): domain Bacteria; phylum Bacillota; class Halanaerobiia; order Halanaerobiales; family Halarsenatibacteraceae; genus Halarsenatibacter. Next base: position 3,652 of record CAYXAK010000107.1, on the reverse strand, counting down.
CAATATAAATATCTGCATGCAAAATTTCCCCGGAAGTTGTCTCAACGGCCGTCACTTCCTCTTCACCATGCAGATACCTACCTTCTGTGTTGAGCCTGACATCGACACCTCTTTTCTCCAGGTCTTCGACAACCCACCCGGCAGTCTCCTTGTCCAACAGCCTGGGCATAATCCAGGATCGCCTGTTGAGAACAGCAGGTTTTATACCTATTTCTGCCAGACAGAGGGCGATTTCAACCCCGATAAATCCGCCTCCAATTATCAGGGCCGATCCCGTGCCGGAGTCTGCCAGCTCTTTAATCTTTCTGGTGGCAGGAAGATTTTTAAAATTCAAGAGTCCTTCTCTGTCATGACCTTCGATAACCTCTGAAATTTTAAGGGAGCTTCCGGAGGCTATGAGAAGTTTATCGAAAGAGTATTCCTTATCAGCCGATGTTTCCAGAATATTTTCTTCGGGATCTACGTTAATAACTCTCTCCCCCCGGTGTTCCTCTACCTCCAGCCTATCGCAGATATCCCGGCCCTGCCAGTAAAGAATATCCTCCCGGTCCTCTATCAGATATCTGCCCAGTGAGGCGGGGGCATAGGGTGGGGCCTGTTCAGCTGAAAACATACGAATCCGGGCCCTGCTCCCCCGGGACCGCAGAGTTCTGGCAGCAGTTAAGCCAGCAGGTCCGGAGCCGATTATTGCTATCTTTTCACTCATATTCCCAGCTCTTCCCTCTGGCTTTCTATATGATCAACTATCAGCTCCGCTGCCGCTTCTGGCTCCGGCTCAACGGCAAATTTAGCCCCCACAGCTTCTTCCAGTCCACTGCTGAGCAGGTTTACAACCTCGCTGCTTCCAAATATTTTAGGAGGGACGCCAAGCACTGTATATACTCCTGAGGCAACAAAATAACTGCCTATAGCTACAGCTTTTTGCGCATACCACTCAGGAGCAGCTCCTGCCAGGGGCAGCTGCTGAATCCCCACCTCAAGCTCTCTGGCCATCGCCGCCGCCAGCTTGAGTATACGCGAACAGTCGACACAGGCACCCATGTGCAGCACCGGGGGCATATTAAGGCTTTCCAGCACCGGCCGCAGTCCTTCTCCAGCCAGCTCGCTGGCTTCTGGCTGCAGCATTCCTTCTTTGCCGGAAGCCACAGCAGCACAGCCGGTTTCCACCAGCAGAATATCCTCTTTCAGCAGATTTTTAGCCAGTTCAATATGCCCCTTATCCTGCTTGATTTTTGGGTTATTGCAGCCCACTATTCCTGCAGCTCCCTTTATATCTCCAGCAGTTATAGCTTCAATCAGCGGTGTGAGACTGCCGCCCAGAGCTTCAGTGATGGACTGCACTGAAAAACCGGCGGTGACAGATTTAGGTTCTCCCGGTATGTTTACTCTCCCGGAATTGCGCTCGGGAAACCTTTTTACAGCTCTTTTTACTATCTCTCGCGCTGTACTTTCCGCAGTTTCAGGATCGAATTCGAGATGAACTGCACCCGGTATTTTGGATTTATGGCTGGTGGTTATAATCTCTGTGTGATAACAGCTGGCGCTCTCAACCAGAGAGGGGAAAATGCACTGATAATCTATAACGGCAGCCTCAACCGCGCCTGTGGCAAGCACCAGTTCCTGATTCAACATATTGCCAGCCAGGGGGATGCCTCTGCGCATCAGAATTTCGTTGCCGGTACAGCAGAGCCCTACCACCTTTATGCCCTCTGCTCCCTTTTCTTCGGCAAGGCTGTTGAGCCTGTCGTTTTCAGCGGCCTGCACAATCATCTCCGAGAGCGCCGAGTTGTGACCGTGCACTACAATATTCACCATATTCTCATCTATTACACCCAGATTCATGCTGCTCTGATTGATTTCAGGGGTGCCGAACATAATATCTCCAAGTTCGGTCGCTATCATCGATCCACCCCATCCATCACCTAAAGCCACCTTCAGACCGTGCAGGAGCATATTGACTGGATCTGCTCCCACACCCATGTGAGTTCTGTGCATGGCTTCTACCAGATCGCCCCCGATGCTGTCCGGGGTAATTCCGAGTTCACTCCATATCTCTCTGGTTTCAGCTGGGGCTCTGTCAATCAGGGCCAGACCGCTGCGATGGGTGCCGAATTCAGTGAGTATTCTGCGCGCCAGCTCTCCGGCAAGCTCCTCCCGGGAAGCATCTTCTCCGTCTACGTCAAAGAGTTCTGCCACCTTTTCCAGCTTATTCTCATCGGTAATACCATAACCTCCACTCTCCTGTCCGTTCTCCGCCGCTTTCTGAAATATTTCTGCCACTTCCCGGCCGTGATCGGAATGAGCAGCGGCCCCGGCAGCGATATCGGCCAGCATATTGCGGGCCACTATCAGATCTGCATCGGCTCCACAGACTCCTCGTTCCGGCCCCTCTTCAAACGGATCGGCCTGACAGGGTCCCATCGCACAGCGGTTGCAGCACACTCCCGTCTCGCCGAAACCGCACTGAGGCTGCTGGGCCTGCAATCTATCCCAGGCTGTCTCCATACCTGCTTTTTCGGCATCTTCAAGTGCCCGGCGGGCCAATCCATCTTCACTAAGCCCGGAAATTTCACCATCTTCTTTCATCTGTTATTCCTCCTTTCGACTGGCAGGAAAGGGCCCGAGCCCTGCCATCTTTAGTTTTAGCTCGCGGTATTTTTCCATGTTTTTCGGTCGACGTTCGCTCCTTTTTCCTGATGCTTCAGCGGTCAGCAAAACTGCCAGCTCGTCCCTGTCAGCAGAGACCATCTCATCAATCTCTCCAAACTCCAGAGCTCCTGTGCGGCAGGCCTCGGTACAGGCGGGAATGTCACCCTCCTGCCGGCGCTCCAGGCAGTCATCGCATTTGTAGGCGGAAGCTTTCACCTTCTCAGTTCCAGGCATTTTCTCTCTGTAAACAGGAAAGGTGATGGCGCTATAGGGACAGACCATGGCACACATGCCGCAGGAAATGCAGTCATCGTCATTTACCTGAACAGTTTCTGTGGGCCTGTCGCGGGATATAGCACCGCTGGGACATATTTCCAGACAGGGAGCAGGATCACAGTGCTGACATCGCAGAGGAAAATTTAGAAGATCTATACCGGTCCTGACATCTATCCGGGCGGAAAGTGGCGGTTTCTGCTGAAAAAGTTCATAGGTATTATCCAGACTGGAGTGCTCCAGCGAACAGGCCAGCTCACAGTGACGGCAGCCCACACAGTTTTCCGTTTTGACCATTACCGTTTTCACATCTTTCACCCCCTCTGGCTTAACCATTTTTCATGAATTTATTGACACTACAATTTCACTTCCATTATTCCGGCGAAAAATTTAATGCTGCATCTAATTTATAGTTCAATATTCTGATATTTTTTCCTTTTTTAAATACGGTTTGCCCCACATGCCCCCTTTTATTATGCATATTGCATGCACTTGACATTAATGATACAATAAAAACACAAAAGGAGGGGAAATTATGCCCACTTTACAGGTGCGAGATCTGCCCGAGCATATATATAACGAGATCAAAGAACTGGCCGAGAAAGAAAGAAGAAGTATTACCCAGCAAACCATTGTTTTACTTGAAAAAGCTTTAGAAATAGAGAGGGAAAATAAAAAGAGGAGAAAAAAATTGCTCGATCAGATTGTAGAGGAAAATGAGGAAGGTGAT
>CAYXAK010000106.1:0-5438 GCA_964462585.1 uncultured Halanaerobiaceae bacterium | reverse complement strand
ATACTTCAGGGCACAGCCGCTGACAGCTGGAATCAGCGTCTGTGCCCTTTTTATTTTCTAAAACTACATCCACACAGAATTTTTAAATTGAATTCTGATTAATACAGGTGCCTTCAGAGGAATCAGCACCTGCCAGATCACGCAGTGCTTCGCTCAGAACCATTCCTCCTTTTTCTATATCCTCCCATTCCGTCCATTCATAAGGAGAATGGCTTATACCGTCCACACTGGGCAGAAACATCATAGCTGTATCGACCTTATCGGCAAAGTTCTGAGCATCGTGAGCAGCTCCACTGACCATGCGCAGTGTAACTATATCAAGGCTGTCAGCAGCCCGGTCCAGCGTGGAGAGTATCTTCTCAGCACAGACCGCCGGCGCAATATGAAAGAGAACTTCACTCTCTATTTCCAGACCCTTCCGCCGAAGAGCGTAAGCTGTTTCGATAATTTCGTCCCGCAGCCGGGCCATATTATCTTCATCGGTATCCCTGATATCGACCTTCATATCCACACGGCCCGGCACTATATTGGCCGCTCCGGGATGGACATTCAGCTCTCCGACGGTGGCCACCGGACTGCTCGCACTATTTCTGGCCAGCTCACCGGCTATTTCTTCTATCTCTGTGATGAGATGGGAGGCAGCCGCCAGGGCGTCACTGCGCCCGGACATGGGCGTTGTGCCGGCATGATCCGCCTCTCCTCTGATGGTAAATCTGACCCAGCTGATGCCGGTTATCCTCTCCACCAGGCCCAGAGGAATACCGCTTTCAGCCAGATTAGGCCCCTGCTCGGGATGGAGTTCGATAAAGGCGGCAAGCCGGGATATATCAAGCTCAAAATCACCCCTGTAGCCGGAAAGGGCCTGCTTGAGTGTGCGGCCCCGCTCATCTTTCAGTGAGAGGAGCTCATCCGCACTGGATCTGCCGCTGATATATTCACTGCCAACCAGTCCCCGCGGAAAGGCGGATCCCTCTTCGGCCGTTAACACCACAGCGATGAGATCGCGGCTGTGAGTAAAGTCTTCTTCGCTCAAAGCCCTCAGCACCTCCAGGGCGCTGACAACGCCTAAAGCCCCGTCGAACTGACCTCCATCCCGGACTGAATCGATATGAGATCCGGTCATGACAGCCTCACGGTCATCATCTTCCCTGCCTGCAGAAGAGGCATTAGCCCTCTTAATACCGTATATATTGCCCACCGCATCAAATTCAACCTCCAGACCGGCGGACTTCATCCTCTCTATGATGTAATCTCGTGAGGCCCGGTTGCGCTCGCTGCCGGTCGGCCGAAAGAGGCCGGAGCTATCATCAAGCTCCTCTTTATACTCGATCCGGCGGGAGTTTTTGCGTCCCAGCTTTCCCAGCTCAACCAGATCCTCACGCAATCGCGAAATCTGAAAGCTCATTTTCTCACCTCCCTATCGATGAGTATCACATCCGTTTAGAGCGGTTATTTATCTTAACTGCCAGCGATCAGCACTGCATCTGTAAGTGAACTCATCTATTATCACTCCGGTGTTTTTTAGCATATTACCATATAGAGGCTGGAGCGTAAAACTAAATTAACCGGTGCTGGAAGCAGGAGATGCCAGAAAATAACTAATAATTTATGTGAAGGCATAAAAAAAGACCAGCCTGACAGGCCGGCATCCGTACCTAATAGGGTATCTGTAGATGAAATCTCAAATTCTTCTCTCTTCTCTATTATAATGTCATATTTTTCCGGAAAGTTTAATGATCTGGAAGGCTTCACTCCTCACCATCCTCTCTCCTGCCAGGCACTTTCCAGAGCCCTCAGCAGCTCCTCCAGTTTTTGCAGGGGGCTGTCGGATTCGGTTATAGCGCTGGTGGCCCCGGCCCCGGCAGCCCCGGACCTGACAGCCTGCTCCACGTCTGCCGGGCTGCTGATGCCGCCGCCCTGCATCACAGCTATCCCGCTGTCGATCTCCTCCACGGCTTTTACCGTCTGCCGCATATATTCCTCATCACTGCTCCTGCCCGTTCCGATCAGATCGGGCGGTTCAGTCAAAATTATATCAGGTCCCAGCACTGCGGCGGCCCGGGCTGTTGAGACCGAGTCTGTCAGCACCAGCGAAAGAAGCCCCGATTCTCCGGCCCTCTCCAGCGCTGTGCTGAGCTTTTGAAGTTTCATCTTCTTTTCCGCATGGTTGAGCATAACACCGTCTGCCCCGGCCTCTTCCAGGGCCCGGGCCGGAACAGCACCTGTGCCCATGCCTGGGGATTGAGGGTCGAGATGCTGGGCCAGCACCAGCATATTTTCAACCTCTCCTGCGGCAGCCCTTATATCAACATATATCGGAGCTGCCATCAGGCTCACCCTCAGGCCCGAGGCTATCTCATCCGCCTCCCGGAGCAGGTCCAGCAGATCATCACCCCAGAGATAGGTTTTCAGATTGAGCAGAAAATAGGGCGGTTCCAGCATAATTATCACCCCGCCTTTTTCTAAAGCACATATCAGAGGTTCGAGCTGCTGCCCCCGCCATCGACCAGGAGGGCGGTGCCGTTGATATAGCTGGATTTGGGCGAGGAGAGAAAGGCCACCGTCTCACCCAGCTCCTGAGGACTGCCCAGGCGCCTGAGGGGAATCTCCTGGCTGAAAGCTTTAAGCCCCTCCTCATAGGAAGCAAAGCGTCCTTCCTCCACACCGCTTTTTATGAGCTCCTCGATGCGATCGGTTTTATGCGGCCCCGGCAGCACGGCATTAACTCTGATATCCGGTCCCAGCTCCTGTGATAGTGTCTTCATAAGGCCTATGACGCTCATGCGAACCGAGTTGGAGAGAACCAGATCATTCAGAGCCTCCTTGACGCTGCGGGAGGTGAGGTTGACTATGGTCCCACCTCCATCCCTCTCCAGATAGGGCAGTGATCTGCGCACAAGTCTGACCACGCTCATAACCAGCATATCGAAGGCTTCATACCAGTCTTCATCCTCCATGTCCACAAAGCTCCCGGAGGGCGGTCCACCGGCTGAGGTAACCAGATGATCCAGGCGGCCGTACTCCTCTATCGTTCTTTCCACAAGCATTTCGATATCATCGGGCTCGGTAAGATCGGCAGCCACACCTCTCACCTCACCGCGGGCCTTCTTCTCAATATCCTGCACGGCCTGTTTCAGCTTCTCCTCACGGCGTCCATTCAAAATTACATCTGCTCCCTCGCGGGCCAGCACCTCAGCCGCGGCCCGGCCCAGGCCGCTGCTGGAAGCTGTGATCAGTGCAGCATTGCCGTCAATCTCCAGATCCATGGCTCCCACCTCCTGTTTTAGCCTTTAAGCTCTTTACCCTATTCTACCACAATACCGGGCTCAGAGTCTGTAAACTGTCCAATAATTCGGGCAGTATCACCTTCATTCTGCAGCAGATCTCGGGCGGATTCGGCCTGGCCAGCAGGCAGAGCCATGAGCAGACCTCCAGAGGTCTGGGGATCATAGATCAGATCATTTAAAAGCACCTCTCCGGAAGTGTTATCTGTAATCTCCACACTGGAGGAGAAGGTGTCGCGGTTTTTATGCAGCCCACCGGGGGCCATACCCATATCCAGAAATTCAGGAACCTCTGCAAAATAGGAAAGTCTATCACCGAAAAGCCTGCAGCCCACACCGCTGGCATTCAGCATCTCCAGCAGATGGCCCGCCAGACCAAAGCCGGTGACATCTGTGGCCGCTTTTACTGCAAAATCACCCTTTAGCTCCAGCACCGCTTCATTGAGCCGCAGCATGGAGCGCACAAATTCTCTGTCAGCACCTCCCTCGATCAGATCAGCTTTGAGGGCTGTGGCCATGACTCCTGTGCCCAGTTTTTTGGTGAGAATTAGCTTATCTCCGGGCTCGGCTCCGCCGTTGGAGATTATCTCCCCCGGAGGGGCCGTCCCCACCACCGAGAGTCCGTATTTGGGTTCATCGTCCTCAACGGTATGGCCGCCTCCCAGGATAGCCCCGGCTTCTCTGGTTTTATCCAGACCGCCTTTTAATATCTCCTGCAGAACTTCCTTCTCCAGGCTGGCAGGAAAACAGCATATATTCAGCGCCAGCAGCGGTCTGCCTCCCATGGCATAGATATCGCTCAGAGAATTGGCAGCAGCAGCCTGCCCGTAGAGATAGGGATCATCGAGAACGGGTGTGAAAAAATCCAGACTCTTGATAAGAGCCTGTTCCTCGTTCAATCTGTAGACAAGCGCATCATCGCTATCGGCCAGCGAGATGAGGAGATTCTCATCATCGCTGCTGAAATCCAGGCCAGCCAGCATCTCGGCCAGATCCTCCGGCCCCACTTTAGCTGCTCAGCCGGAGCTGGAGCTCATCTCTGTCAATTTATTGTGATCAGCGCTCATATCCAGACACCTCCTGTAATCCTTAGCCTTCTCCACTTACCTCAGCACACAAGTTTTTTCAGCGCAGACACAGTCCTGTCAATCTCATCTTCAGTGTTGAAATAGCCCGTGCTGAAGCGCAGGGCTCCCCGGGGATAGGTGCCAAGCTCTTTGTGGGCCAGAGGAGCACAGTGCAGACCCGATCTGGTCATGATATCGTATTCCCTGTCCAGCCGTACCGAGAGCTCGGCTGTATCGCCCTCATCCCAGGTTATAGAGACCGTGCTCGTTCTCCTCTCTCCGGGACCGGGCCCCAAAAGCTCGATACCCGGTATATCTTCCAGACCACGACAGATATTTTCTGTCAGTCTTTTTTTCTTCTCAATAATCCGCTCCAGGCCTTCATCTGCAAGGTATTTGAAAGCGGCGTTCAGTCCGGCAATACCGGCGGTATTCATGGTTCCTGCCTCATATTTATCGGGGAGGATCTGCGGCTGTGTGAGCTGATCTGACTTGCTTCCCGTTCCTCCTTCGACAAAACTCTCTGTCCGCTCCACCACCTCCGGATCTATGATCATACCTCCGGTCCCCGGCGGCCCCATAAGACCCTTATGTCCGGTAAAGCAGAGAAACTGCGCGTCGAGTCTCTCCCAGGGAAAATCGAGACTCCCCGCCGATTGAGCGGCATCGACCATGAGCGGCAGATCATATTCACCGCACCATTCAGCCAGGGGTAGGATGTCGAGCACAGCCCCCGTCACATTTGAGGCATGATTTATGACCACAAGCGAGGTGTTCTCCCGCAGCAACTGCTCAAAATCCTCCCTCTCTATGCTGCCGCCAACGTCAACCGGCAGATAATCTATCTCAATATTCCTCTCCTCTTTCAATCTGTGCAGTGGGCGCAGGACGGCATTATGCTCAAACCGGGTGGTCAGAACATGATCACCGGGCCGCAGATAACCCTTGAGAGCTATATTCAGGGCCTCGGTGACATTGGACGTGAATATGACATTATCGACAGATGGTGCCCCGAAAAAATCGGCAGCAAGTTCTCTGGTTTCCAGAACCAGCCTGCCGGATTCCAGCGAGGGCCTGTGCCCGCTGC
>CAYXAK010000105.1:2879-5453 GCA_964462585.1 uncultured Halanaerobiaceae bacterium | reverse complement strand
GGCTATGGCCTCCACCTCGGCGATTATCTGTTCGGGTCGGCGCTGGTAGGAGATCTGTTTGAGCTGTTCGCTGCAGAATTTGCAGTGGCCCTGGCGGGGACAGCCGCGGTAGGTCTCAAGCTCGGCCACCAGGCGGGGATGGTGAGGATGACGGGAGAAGAGTTCGGCCCCGTGCCGGGCCCAGATGCCCAGAGCCCGGGCCGTCTTCTCACCGCCGCCGGATTTCAGATCAGAGGCCAGATGGTCGGGATCGATGCTGCCGCCGGCATCCTCCTGGCGGCATAGGCGCAGGTAGATATCGGCGGCGGCCAGCTCACCGCTGATGATATCGAAGTTATGCCGGATCTCACCGCTGCCGGGAAGCTCATCCAGCACCATGGTGATGGGGCCGCAGAGGACCAGTGTGGGATAGGCTACATTCTGGCCCAGATCACCTATCTCGGCCAGGCTGAGAGGCCTGCCCCGCAGATAATTGCCGGGCACTGTGGTGCCGGCCATTACCAGCACCAGATCGTAATCTTCCAGCGGAGTGTTTTCTTTCTGCTCCGGGCTGCGAAAGTCCATCTTCTCCCGCAGGCCGTCGGCGGTAAAATAGTCGATATCTTCACTGCTGATGCCGCCGTCGACCAGGGCCCCGAAGAGATAGCGAATGTGTGGCGATATATAGGGCGGAACCCCCAGTGCTGAGGGTTCATCCAGATATCCATCTATGAGTGCGGTTTTTATATCGGTCATCTTTTCGGTCATCTTTGCGACTCCTCCCCTTCTTTCTCATCTCTACCCCTATTATACATAAGTCCCGGCTGATATGTCCACCTGTCCCTCACCATACCCAATATATCCCCCTGAATTGAGATTGGTCTTAATTTACCCGCTCTAAAATTCGCATTTTGCCGCAAAAAACGATATAATTATCAGTAAGAGTCCGGAAATCAATGAGTGTCCGGAAGAGCCCGGAAATTTAAGTTTTGCAATATCTTTTTGCGGGGGTTATGCCATGAGAGAAAATTTTTCCGTCCTTTCCACCTTCGATATCACCGATATCAGCCTGATTTACACTGCGGCCCTGACGCTGTTTTTGTTGATGTTATTGATGCTGCCGTCACTACTGACCGCCGGTGGGATTATCGGCACAGCCGCCGGCCCGGCCGGTTCTTTTCTCAGCGGTGAGGTCAGGGCCAATGGGTTTTGTTATGAGCCGTATCTGCCGGCCGAGGAAGCCGGAGCCGGGATAGCCCATCTGCCCGGGCGGGAAACCGCCGGCATGCAGACCATCAGCCTGTCTGATCTGGCAGAATACTACGGCTGGGAGATCGAACGCGAGGGAGACAGAGTTATCATCACAGTGCTGGAGAGCGAGGAACTGGAGGCCAGGTATCCCGAAGACGAACTGGACTGCCCGGCAGCCATGCCGCCCGAGCCGGCTGAAAATGGAGCAGAAGAGGTATCATTCTATCTGGATGAGATGGAATTTGCCGGTGAGGAACTCTTCCAGAGCCCGGTAGTCGCTGGAGATGAAGATGAGGATGAGGGTGAGATATTCATAGGGCCGGAGCTGACCAGGCTTTTGGTCCGGGAGCTCAGAGCCGAGGAGATTAAGTATGCCGCCTGGCTGGAAGCCGATGACACCTTTTACCGCAGCGGTGATGAGGTGAACGTGGAGATCAAGATCTGGAACCTTTCCGGCCGGGAACAGACACTGGAGTTTAACACCGGTCAGCTCTACGATATCATGATCTTCAGAAATGGCTGGGAGGAATGGCGCTGGTCCGACGGCAGGGCCTTCACCATGGCCCTTCAGTCCCGCCGTCTGGAGCCCGGCGATCATCTCAGCTGGCAGGAGAGCTTCACGCTCAGCGCCGAGCTGGAGAGCGGTGATTATATGCTGACAGGAGAGATAGTTTCCCGGGAGGAGATACCGCTCAATTCACTGCCCATAGAGATCCGGCAGCGCTGATAGAAGGTGCTGATAAAATTTTTGCAGATATAATTTATGCTGACAAAATTCAAGCTTATATAATTTGAGCAAAGGGGGCAAAACCGTGGATCTGAAAAACTGCAAGAAATGCGGCTCGCTCTTCTCGCCCGATCATGGTGAGAATATATGTCAGGTCTGCCGCGACGAAGAAGAGGAGAAGTATCAGAAGGTAAAGGAGTATCTCTGGGATTTTCCCAATGCCACCGTGGAGGAAGTGCACGATGAGACGGGTGTGGAGGAAGAGCTCATAATAAAATTTGTGAAAGAGGGCCGGCTGTTAGCCGACGGCCTGGATGTAGACCTGCTGCTGGAGTGTGAGCGCTGCGGTACGCAGATTGAAAGCGGCCGCTTCTGCCAGAGCTGCAAGGACGAGCTGGTAAGCGGTCTCAGCGGCGGTGGTGATAGGAGCAGGAAAAAGATGAAGGATAAAAAGGATAAAAGCTCCAGCGGTAAAGAGCAGAAGATGTACACCAGAGATAGAATCAACCGACGCAAAAAGAAGGATAAATGATAAACAGCAAATGACAGAGTCAGAAAAACAGGGTAATAAAGGGTTATTAGCGAGTATGAAGCATATAAACTTATCTAACAGCAGT
>CAYXAK010000105.1:0-2779 GCA_964462585.1 uncultured Halanaerobiaceae bacterium | reverse complement strand
GGGTAATAAAGGGTTATTAGCGAGTATGAAGCATATAAACTTATCTAACAGCAGTAAAGGGCCGCTGAGGGCGCCTGGCTGCTGTTAATTTTTTTGTAAAAAAGCCGATATAACTAATGAGTCGAAAGGGAAGTCAGCAGGAAAGTCAGTAAAATTTTGCGCCAAAATTTTTGCGAGGTGAAAGATCATGAGAATTGAAGGAGTTAACTCCGGGCAGCTCCAGAAAATCTATCAGCAGCAGCGCCGGCTTCTTGACAGGGACGGGGCCGGGCAGCAGCGCGAGAGCGGTGACAGCATGGAGATTTCTGCTGAGGCCCGCCAGATTCACAATGTGGCCCGGCAGATGGACGAGGTGCCCGAGGTGCGCAGTGAACGCGTACAGGAGCTGCGTCAGCAGGTGCAGAGCGGCAATTATGAAGTTGATCCCGAACAGGTGGCGGAGAGCATACTGGCCGAGTTGAATGAGCTGGAAGGAGAGCAGAGCTGATGATAGCAGAGCAGATCGATAGGCTGTGTGAGGTCCTTTCCGCCCTGGAATCCAGACACCGCCAGCTATATCAGATGGCCGAGGAGAAGCAGGAAGCCATAGTCGGCAGTGAGATAGATGAGCTCATGGATGTGGTCGAGCGGGAAGAACAGCTAATGGAAGAGATTGATGACCTGGAGGCCAGGCGCCGGACAGTCAGCCAGAAACTGACACATAAAATAGACGGTATTGAACCCGGAGATTTCAATCTATCTGCACTTATTGAGTATATGGAGAATATGGAGAATGAGAGCATGCTTTCCGGGTTGAGAGAGAGGCTGGCCTCACAGCAGGAGAGCCTGCAGAAGCTTCTGCGGGATCTGGAAAGGCTGAACGAGCAGAACCGCGAGCTGCTGCTGGAAGCCATGAAATTCAACGAATTTTCACTGAAGGTACTGCTGCAGGGGGCCGAACCGGAAAGCACCTATCAGCCGGATGGAAGCGGCCGGGAGGATAATGGCGGCCAGTCCAGCAGCATCATCGACCGCAGGGCCTGAGCAAGCCCTTGAACAGAAGCCCTGAACAGCACACGAGCAGAGTTTGAGCGCCCGGAGAACATGATAGATTTTAAAAGTGAAACAGCTGAAACAGCAGTGAAAGGATGAGATTTTATGACCAACCAGTTTACAGTTTTAAATACAGCGCTGAGCTCACTGCAGTCACATCAGAAAGCCCTGGATACTGCCGGGCATAATGTGGCCAATGCCAATACCGAGGGCTATTCACGCCAGCGGGCCGAGATGGCACCGACACGCCCCTATACCAGGACCGCCCGCAACCAGCCGGCAGATGCCGGCCAGATCGGAACCGGTGTCGAGGTGGAGAGCATCAACCGCCAGCGCGATCAATTTATAGATGGCCAGATAAGGCAGCAGAACCAGGCTTCCGGCCTGTGGGAGAAGAGGTCGGAAGGGCTGGAGCGGATAGAGCTGATATTTAACGAACCTTCCGAGAACAATCTCGATCAGGCCCTGACGGATTTCCGCAACTCACTGCAGGAGCTGAGCAATAATCCCGAGAATGACGCGGTGCGCGAGGAAGTGCGCCAGCGCGGTGAGACACTTGCCGATACCTTTAACACACTTCACCGCCAGCTCAGCGATTATCAGCGCTCACTCAATGATGATGTGAGATCAACAGTCGATGAGATAAATTCCAGCTTCGACCGCATAGCCGACCTCAATAAGGAGATAGTCCACGCCGAATCCAGCGGTCAGGATGCCAATGACCTGCGGGATCGGCGCGATCTGCTGGTTGATGAACTGAACGAGCTGGTCGATATCTCCGCCAGCGAAGATGCGGCCGGCAATGTGAACATAAATCTGGGCGGTGTCAATGTAGTTGATGGGACAGTAGTTAATGAACTGGAAATAGAAGAAGATGATGTGGGTCTGGAGGATGATGTGCGTCACTCCCATGTGGACAGGGAGGCTTCGATTGAAGGCGGTGAACTTGCCGGCATAATGGAGGTGCGCGATGATGAAGTGCCCTCCTATATAGATGAGCTGAATCAGATGGCGGAGACACTGACCGGGGAATTCAATGCCCGCCATGAAACCGGCTTCACTGCCAATCTGGAGCGGGGCGGTGACTTTTTCACAGTCGATACCGGTCCCGAGGATGAATCTCAGGCGATTGGCCTGACAGAGGGCATCCAGGATTCTGTGGAGAATATCGCTGCCGGTAACTACAGCGATAATCCCGGTGTGGCCCGCCTGGTAGTGGGCGAAGATGCCACCGATCTGGATGATTTAGAAGAAGATTTTGATCAGGATTATGATTACAGCATAGATGTGATCGAGCTGAGCGACGAGTCGGCCGAGTTTCGCTTTGCCGAACAGTACCAGGGTGAGACGGTGCAGGAATACAGAGTTGAGGCCGAGCGAGTTGATGGAGAATTTGAATTCACAGTGGATGGCCAGGAAATCGATGCTGAAGATTATTCTGTCGAGGATCTGGAAAACATCTCCACTGAAGATCTTTTTGATGCTGTAAATGAAGAGCTGGACGAAGAGGATGAAATAGAGCTGGAAAATAACTTCAATTTCGGCCTGCACGATACAGGTGAGGCCAATATCTCCTTCGATCCCAGCGTGGGCAGCGGTTCCAACGCCGGCCTGCTCTCAGATGTTATAGACGAGACTGAGTTTGCAGATCTGGACGGCAGCACGATTAATGGTCATTTCCAGGGCGTTATCTCCTCGCTGGGTGTAGACGGCCAGCGCGCAGATCGCATGGTCGAGAACAATGATC
>CAYXAK010000104.1:0-5481 GCA_964462585.1 uncultured Halanaerobiaceae bacterium | reverse complement strand
TTTTCTGGCGCACATCTCCGGCCGCATAAACACCCTGCACATTTGTCTGCATATTCTCGTCTGTGATCACATAGCCGGAATCATCGAGCTCCACGGATGTATTCTCCAGAAAATCTGTGCTGGGCACCCTGCCCACGAAGACGAAGACACCATCACAGGGAAATTCCCTCTCCTCCCCTGTGCGCACATTCTTCAGTATGGCTTTCTCCACAATCTGATCGCCCTCCACGCGGGCTAAAGTCGAGTTCCATTCAAAATCTATTCTGTCATTCTCATAGGCCTGCTCCTGAAAAAGCTCCTCGGCATCCATCTTGCCCTCTTCGTGAATGACAACCAGGGTGACCCGGCGGGCAAAATCGGTCAGATGCAGAGCCTCCTCCACAGCCGAGTTGCCGTTGCCGACCACCAGCACATCCAGATCCACATAGAAATCGGCATCACAGGTGGCACAGTAGGATACACCCCGGCCGCTGAACTCCTCCTCGCCGGGCACACCCAGCTTTCTCGGTTCAGCTCCGGTGGCAATCAAAATGCTCTTGCTCCTGTATATTTCACCATCTTCTGTGGTGACTTCTTTGACGAAGTTGCCTGTATCCAGATTCTCGACCCGTTTTTTAACCAGATCTGCTCCGAACTTACGGGCATGTTCCTGCAGGTTCTCCTCCAGGTCCGTAGCTGTGATATCGACCATGCCGGGATAGTTTTCCAGGTCCTCATAATTTGTCAGCTGACCGCCCAGGCTATCACCTTCCAGCACAAGTGTATCCAGTTTGGAGCGGGAGGCATAGATGGCCGCCGACAGTCCGGCCGGCCCCCCGCCTATCACCAGAAAATCATAGGGATCGCTCATATACTCACCTCCTCAACGGCACTAAACTCTGCTCCGCTCAGCTCACCATTCAAATACGGTCTGTTCCGGAATGTCGTTCCGGAGTGCCTCCAGAGATTTTCCCACAATTTTTCTGCGCAGTTTTTTCTCTTCCTCTTCGGATAGCTCAGGATTACCCAGAGGATGGGGGATTGCCTTACCGGGAACAATTCTGTTGGCACCAACCGTCTTGGAAATGGGCAGTATCGAAGCCACATGGACAACGGGCAGACCAGCTTTTTCGATCTCTTTCACCATCGTTGCACCGCAACGAGTGTCAGTTCCTCAGGTGGAGGTGAGAATCACGGCCTGCACACCATCTCTCACCAGCTCTTCGCCTATCTCCTTGCCAAAAGCTTTGGCATTGGCTACCGAGGTGCCGTTACCCACAGTGGCATAATAATATTCATGCAGCTCGCCTATCTCACCTTCTTCCTCCAGATCCCGCATTACATCTATCGGCAGGACTCTATCGGGATCCTCGTTGGCATATACAGGATCATAGCCGCCGTGAGCGGTCTCGAATTCCTCGCTGGTCAGATCCTGCACACCGTTGAGTTTATATTTGCCAAATTTGGAAGCACTCGATGCCTCGATTTTATCGGGGTTGCCTTTGGGCACTATACCACCCGATGTGACTACAGCCACCAGGGCTTCACCGAGGTCCGGCACAGCCGGCTGCGGCTCAACCCGATCGAAGCTGGGCATGGGATACTCGGTCTCAAAATCCTCTCCCTTTAACTTCTTGACCAGCATATCAGCTGCACGGCTGGCACCTCTTTCCTCCCGGAAGAAGTTCTTCCTGATTCCCCGGGGCAGATAACCGGCTTCCTCCGGAGTGCCCGGGCTGCCATCAGTCTCAAAATAATGGGAGATGAATTCGGCTATATCGGCAATTCCCTGGCGCATGCTGCCCACCGAATCGCCGGTTTCTATGAAATAGCCAAACTTTTTGTACATCTCATAACCGGGATTTTCCGGATAGATACCGCCCACAAAGGGCAGATCCAGCTCCGCAGCGATCTCGGCCATACCGCCACAGGCCATACCATAACGCCCGGCGTTAAAGGCCGGCCCGGCCACGATCATGTCCACATCGCTCTCCTGCAGAAACTCCTTGATTTTCTCCCTGGCCCGGGCTTTATTCTCGTTGAAATAACCGTCACCGGTTATGATGGTCTTGACGATTTCAGCTCTCTCGTCCAGAGCATTGTTCAGCGCCTCTCCAGGACCGACAGGCCCTTCTTTCTGCTGTGGGGGCAGATCAGCTTCATCTTCATCCCCTACCTGACCGAAAAACTGGTTCAGATAGTGGGCGATTTTAAGCTCAGCCATGATATGAACCTCCTCACATTGAGTTGAATTTGTTAAAACTCTTAATAGCCTCTGGCACTAAGATTGGTATAGCCCAGTTCATCGGTGGAACCTGTTATGGCCTGCAGCTCTACCCTTATGCTGCCATCATCCTGCAGGCTGCCCTCGAAACCACCTGCTATGCTGTCCGCATATCTCTGATGACCTATCACCCTCTCCATGGGTGGCAGTTCCACCACCTCATTGGCATTGCCCGAGGTAACTACAGCATCGGCCTCAGGGGAAGCATCGGCCAGAGACTGTGAGGCACCGTCTCTGCCTGCATATTCATCTGTTATCAGCACGGTTTTAATTCCTCTGTTCTCCAGCTTCTTGCAGTTGAGAATGAGATCAGTATCCGGGTTGCCAAAGCCCTCCTCCGAAACTATGGCTGCATCCAGACCAAGATTTTCTGCCAGTTCTGCCACCAGTGTGGAGGAGCGCTCCTTATCGCCCAGTGTAACGTTCTCATTGGTTATGATAGTTCCCACGAAATTAAAGTCCTCACCATCCCGGCGGTAGAGCTCCTCTATCACGGGATTGTTCTGATGCATAAATGTTGAATTTTTATCACAGGCGGAAACACAGTTGCCGCTGACAATGGCCCCGTCCATAACCTTGGTGGGGGAGATGAGTGTGGGCAGAATCTCCTTGGCATCGACACCGTAAACATAGGTGTCATGCAGGAGGCCCTGGCTCTGCAGCATATAGACATAACCCACCAGCGGCAGATCGTCACCATCCGTTGCTGCCGCCGAGATCGATTCATATTCAAAACTCTCGCTGCTCTCCGGCTCGGCTTCAAGTCCTATCTGTCCTATATAGTGGGCGGCCTTGAGGCCGAGAATCCTCAGTATCTCCTCGTGGATGTGCTCCTCGGTGCCCTCTTCCACCTCACAGGTGAAGACTACATTAATCGTTTCCGAAAAAGGAGTGTATTCGGCTCCGGGGCCTCTCATATCTATTATGCCTTCCTGAAATCCAACCACGTTACCTGTGGTCATGACCGTCATGCCGGCGAGAACTCTGGTTGTGCCGGCACCGGCCTGATCTTCTTCACCAATGAACCCGGGAAAGAGTCCATTTTCATCGACTTTTACCCTGGGTTCGACTACATCTTTGACCGGCATTACCCTCACAGATTCTCCCGGCCTTACTATCTCAGCATCCAGGCTGGTTATCCTGTGATCGTGTTCAATCTCATCCAGAAGTTCCTTTTTGTCAATTGTTAACAGACCATCATCGAAGCTGTTTTCCTGGCCAAATGTGACCTCATCCACCTCTACTCTTTCCAGGTTAAGCTTCAATTTTCTCACCCCTCACATCTGAATTTGACTTCACCGCCAGCTCTTCCGGCAGGATCTCCCTTATAAATTCCAGGTCGATCCTGCTGTAATCCTCTTTTAAATTCTCAGAAGTTTCCTTCTGATCCCGGGACCGGCGGCCATCCCGGTCAAAAGAGCGGTATCTCTCTAGAACATTCTCCATTATCTCCAGTGAGTTCTGATCCATTTTCTCCCTCCGGGCCAGACCAATTGAGCGGTAGGGGTTCTGCCAGGGTTTTAAACTCCCGGCCAGGGGATGGGTGATCAGCTCAGCTCCCCGATGGACCAGATCGCGGCTGTGCCGAAGAACATCCTTCAGATTCTTCTTTTTCTCAATCTCGATATTCTCATACTCCCCCGACGGCAGCCGGGGATTATTGGTCACAATTACTATATCTTTCATAGATATCACCCTCTTTTCCCGGGCCGGTTTTAACCCTGGCAGAAATTATATTTAAAAATCTGATCTGCCCCCGATCAATCCTCCTTGATCTTTTCCCTGAATCTGCCCACCTCTTCGCTTATAGCCTCAACATCCATCGAGATCTCCATCATGGCAACTTCATCTTCATAGACCTCGGGGTCAGCGACTTCCTTTACCTCAGGTTCCAGAACGTGATATACCGGGAGTCCCAACTGGACTCCTGCCAGTGGACCGGAAAATGCAGGATCACCGATGGTTACTGTTTCGGCAAATATGCCGGCACTCTCAGCGTCAGGAGTGCCCAGCACAACCATCAGATCTTCTTTGCCATGCTCATCGACTTTTTTCTTGATGAGATCCTGATCTTCCATATCCACGGCGCCTGCGGATGTTCAGACGAAACACTGTGTCAGTGTCAGTATCGATTCACCGCCGGCCGATTCGATTATCTTCTCTATAGCAGGTCCAGGAACACCGTCTCTCTCGCCTATACACATGACCTTCTTTCCCTCAAACATCTCTTTATGCACCTCCTTATTTTTGGCTGGAATTGGTCTCCAGTATAAAAGACATACCATCGGAAGTCTGTGTCATCTTGGCCAGAAACAGACTGCCTTTGCCCAGGAAAAATGCCCTTTCCATCTCACCATTTAATATCCTCTCCCGGGCAAAGCCCATGAAAGGCAGAGCAGAAGCGATATGGCCCTGGGTTGGTGAGAATCCGGGCATGCCGTGCTCTTTTTCGAACTCATCCAGTTCATCGGCCTCCATCAGACCGTGTTTTACGGCGAAACTTCCGATCATGCGATAATTATTGTGGGGCACATTGCCGCTGCCTGCCGGTTCAGTGATCTCCGGATTATGGAGCTCAGAGGAATACTTATCGATATCAAATATAGACAGACCGGCTTCTTTCAGGGGTTCATCGACAAGAGCTGAGAGAATTGCCTGCTGTGAGGAAGCCATCTTAACATCGTGTTTGCCTATGGTGTCCAGCCTGACCTGAGGATTGACATCATCATCTTTGCTGAAGATTACAGCTGTCCCGGCCAGAACATCTTCCATGATGGGCATATCGCTGGAGAGATGGCCCTGCATTTTCATTCCCAGCTTGGCCATCGAAGCCCCTCCGACCAGAATGACATTTTCAAATACGCCTGATTCTATCAGGCTGGAGGCCACAACGGAAGAATGCATGGGAGCATTGCAGAAAGCTTTAATATCCGCCCCGGTGCTGTTCTCCAGGCCTCCCATCTCTGCTATGGCCTTGGCCAGATTTCCGGCACCGCGCTGATAACGATCACCCACACCTTCTTCACCACAGTTGATGACAAAAGCTATATCCTCCGCATCCTGATCGCTATGCTGCAGCAGGCTCTTCACGGCCAGAAAACCTGTGGTTTTTACAGACAGATTTTCCAGCAGAATATCGGCTGTCAGATTTTTGTCCTCATCATGACCATCCTTAATACAGCCTATCAGCTCTCCATCCAGATAGAGTTCTAAAGCTC
>CAYXAK010000103.1:0-5537 GCA_964462585.1 uncultured Halanaerobiaceae bacterium | reverse complement strand
CTTATATATCTTCAGGGCAGGAGATGAGTTTTTAACCTCGAAGTATTATCCTTAGCAGTGGACCTGTAAAATGATGTTTTTGAAGGAGGTGTGGTTGATGACACTGAGAAGATCTGTTATGATCTCCATTTTTTTGCTGGCAGCTCTGATCTTTTTCGGCTCAGTTATGGCCGGTGAGAACCCGGTGGAGGAGGCCCGTCAGGCTTTTCACCGCGGTGATTATGAACAGGCTGAAGAGCTCTGGAAAGAAGTCAGTGAACTGGAAGGCTATGAATGGGAGACGGGATTTTATCTGGGCCTGATATATCTCAGACTTGAGGATTATGAGCTGGCTGCCGAAGAGATGGATCGTGCTTTTGATCTGAGACCTGAAGATTATGCAACAGCTGTTAACTATGCCAGAATTCTCTACAATAAAGAGGAAATCGAAAGAGCAGGTGAAGTGCTGGACCGGATCCCAGAGGATAGGCGAAGAAGTGATGAACAGTACTACAATATCAGAGGTCTTCTGGCCATGTCAGAGGGTGAGCTGGAAAGGGCTTTTGAGGCCTTTGCATCCTCTGTGAATATTGAACCGGATAATATTCATGTCAGGAACAATTTTGGCCTGGCCCTGATGAGGCAGAATCGCTATGAAGAGGCGATTGAACATCTGGAATATGCGGCGGATATGGAGCCGGAGATAGCATATATCTATAATAACCTCGGTGTGAGCTACGAAAATCTGGACAGACTAAAAGAGGCCAGAGATAGTTATGAGAGAGCGCTGGAGATAGACCCGGATCATCCCCGGGCCGGAGCAAATCTGGAGAGAGTTGAAGCACTTCTGGAAGATCAATAATCCTGCCGGTCATCACTGGCGGGGAGCCAGATCCGATTCTTATCGATATCTCTAAAAAATATGGCCGGCAGCTGCTGCCGGCCTTTTTGCACGGACTGAAAGGTATGATGCGAAATTTCAATATACCTGGAACTCAAATCAGCTCGCTCATCATATTAATAAATCGATACGGGGTATTTACATATGAATATACTTTCAAGGGTAAAACAGAGCAAAATTCAGTTCAAGTTTTTGTTCATGATAACCACGGCCTATATTGCCAGCGGAATAAACATGCAGGGCTTTATGTCCATGATGCCACTTGTCAGGGATGATTTTGGGCTCACCCGGGCCCAGGCCGGACTCTATTCAACTTTTTATTTTTTGACCGCCACCGCTGTGGCGATTTTTAGCGGAAATATAGTTGACAGGGTGGGTTCTAAAGCCGGAATGGTCTTTGCCTCCATCTCGCTGGGGTTGCTGATGATTCTGCATGCCTTCGCCTCTTCTTTTACTGTCATACTCATACTGGCTCTCTTTGCGGGCATCGGCTTCAGCATAATCACCCCCTCTGCCAATAAAGCGGTTATGCGCAGGGTCTCCCCGCAGAGAAGGGCTATCTCCATGGGTATTATGCAGTCAGGAGGTGGTATAGGAGGTTTTCTGGGGGCCAGCCTGCTGCCATTGCTGGCTGTGAGAACAGGCTGGCGCTATGCTCTGATATTTTCCGCAGTCTTTGCTCTGCTGATAGGGGTTTTTATCTATCGCAGATATGAGGAAAATCCCGGTGGTGAAGAGGCTCAGAAGAAATTCGGTGGAGATGATGATACCACTTTAAGAGAGTCATTAAAGGTCCTTTTGAAAAACCGACAGCTTTTGGCCGTCTGTTCGCTGGGATTGATATTCAGCCTGGTTTCGGGAGCTGTTCCCGCCCATTACACACTCTATCTGACCCAGAATATAAATATGAACACCACAGCGGCGGGATTGAGCCTGGGGATTTTACAGATAGGTGGTATTTTCGGCCGGCCCTACTGGGGTGGGCTCGATGATAAGATGTTCGGCGGCAACAGAAGCCGGGGCCTAATTATGCTGGGCATAATCATGACAGCCGTGATCTTTCTATTCACATTTTACATCACTCGTTTTAATCCCGGCCTAATAATAGTATTAATCTCTTCCTTTCTGCTGGGTATGGTAGCTATGGGCTGGCATGGCCTGCTGCAGACCACCGTGGCTGAGCTGGCTACGGAAAAATACACAGGTATAGCCACAGGCCTTTCCATGATATTTGTGAGGACGGGTATAGTGATAAGCCCACCCATATTCGGTTATCTGGCCGATCTCACCAGCACCTATTATTACAGCTGGCTGGCCACAGGTGTTTTTGCCCTCATCTTCACAGCAGTATATGCGGTTCTCTTCAGGAGGTTATTTGCGTGATCTTAACAACGATTCAGCATCATAGAGGTGTGAGAACATGGAATATCTGCTATATGTAACTGTAATCGGATTTATTGCCGGCGTATTCGGGACGCTCGGGGGAGCCCTGGCTGTGATAGGGATCAGGGAGATTAAGGCTAAATTTCTGAGTGTGATTCTGGGGATCTCGGCCGGGGTTATGACTGTAATTGTGTTTCTGGATCTTATTCCCGAAGCCCGGGATGAGGTTTCGATCTGGACAGCACTGCTGGGGCTTATGCTGGGAGTTGCCCTGATCTATATTCTGGACATTTCCTTTCCCCATCAGCATGTCGTTTCAGTAGAGGATGGGGATAATAAGTATCTGAAGGCCGGGCTGCTGCTGGCCGTGGGTATTGCCCTCCATAATCTGCCGGAGGGGCTGGCGATAGGTGCCGGTTATACTGCCGATAGGGCTATGGGATATCGTCTGGCCCTGCTCATATCTCTGCACAATTTTCCCGAAGGAATGGCTGTGGCCACCACACTGGGAATAGCGGGTATCAAAAACGCCAGAATTGCCCTTATCACCATACTGGCCGGTGTGCCTATGGGAGTGGGAGCCTTCTTCGGTGCCTATATCGGGAGAATATCCGCACTTGCCCTGTCACTGGCCCTGGGTTTTGCGGCGGGAGCTATGCTCTACATCACATTCGAGGAACTGGTACCGGATGCCCATGAAAAGGCAAAAGGCCACATTCCTATATTCGGCATTATTGCAGGTGTTATCCTGGGAATAGTTCTGATCGGAATTCTGCACTGAGGCTGAGCCTGGCCGGCAGTTTAGTTCAGGAGTCATTTTTTAAAGCGAACTATATAAATTATTTTTCATGATGGAGGGGTGGGCTTTAATCAGCCCGCTCCTCATATTTTTTTATGAGTGAGGGGGGTACGTTATTTAAATTGCAGGTGAAATTCAGGCATCTGGAACAGAAAACCCTTCTTTTGACCATAAGCATATGCAGGCTGCTGAGGCAGAAGGCCAGAAGAATTCCGGCCAGCCCCAGAAAAGATATGAGAGTATATTGGGAAAAATTCATGCTGATCACAACCAGCCCGGCTATCATCGATATCAGGGGCAGTCCGAAGATAATTCCATAGCACAAAAAAAGTATTATGCGTTCAGCTGAATTCAGATCACCCGGCCTGTACTCCCATAATTTTGGATAACCCCTCAGAGCCCAGCAGGAGATCTTCCCTCCTTTACCTGCGTCATAATGGGGACAGTGGCTGCACTGCAGTCGGGTTTCCAGGCCCAGCCCCCAGAAAATAAATACCGCCAGCAGAGCTGCCAGAAAGGGAAGCCAGGTTCCCAGCACCAGTGATGCTATAGCAAGTCCCCACAGGCCGGCGAACAGGACTGGTATAAGATTTAGCCAGTAGAAGCGATGATACCCGCTGTCAGGGTTTAAATTTAGCTGCTGGTTGAGGTCGGCACCATCACAGTATGAACTTTGCCGCCCGGCAGAAGAGTGCTGATTGTTTTCTGTCATGAGACTTCCTCCTCAGAATTTTCCTGAATTTTGATCAGCATAATTTTCCATCATTCTATTTTTATTATATTTCGACTGATTTCTTTTTGCAAAATTTGCTCTGGCGGGTTATAATGAGGAATGGTCTTTTCATATATATTCAAATCAGGAAGGAAGTTTTGAGATGAGAGATAAAAATATAATCAATCTAGCCATAATTGCTCATGTGGATGCTGGAAAATCCACACTGGTTGACGCTCTGCTCGACCAGAGCGGTGCTTTTGCCGCCGGCGAGAATGCTGTCGAATGCGTTATGGACAGCGATGATCTGGAGAGAGAGCGGGGAATCACCATCTATTCTAAAAATTGTGCGATTGAATATAAAGATTATAAGATAAATATCGTCGATACACCAGGCCATGCTGATTTTTCTTCCGAGGTGGAAAGGGTTATAAGATCTGTCGATTCGGCTATACTGCTGGTGGACGCCACTGAGGGGCCGATGCCCCAGACCAGATTTGTGCTCAAAAAGGCCCTGGAGCTGGATTTAAAGCCCATAGTTCTGATCAATAAGATCGACAAGAACTATGCCCGCCCTGAAGAGGTAAAAGATGAGGTTCTCGATCTATTCATAGAACTGCAGGCGGGAGATGAGCAGCTGGAATTTCCCACAGTTTATGGTATCGCCACCGAGGGCATAGCCAGATACTCTCTTGCTGGTGACAGCGATGATTTAAGGCCGCTCTTCGATACTATAATTGAGCGGGTGAACAGTTACCCGGATAAAAATGATAAGCCCCTGCAGATGCAGGTTTATGATCTGGCCTACGATGATTATCTGGGCCGTCTGGGGATTGGACGAATATATGAAGGCTGTATTCAGAAGGGTCAGAATGTTGTTGTCCACAAAAGAGATGGCTCTCAGGCCAGAGGCCAGATTAAGGAGCTCTTTGTATATAGAGGCCTGAACAGAGCAGAAGTGGAGAAGGCAGAAAGCGGTGATATAGCTGTCATCGCCGGCCTGCCGAATATCTCCATCGGAGAAACTGTGGGAGAAGATGAGAATGTAACCGGTCTGCCCACGATTGAGATTGAAGAGCCCACACTTTCCATGAACTTTCAGGTCAATGATTCTCCCTTTGCGGGAGAGGAAGGCGAGTATCTGACCAGCCGACATCTGCGCGAGCGGCTTGAAAAAGAACTGGAAGTTAATGTGGGGCTCAGGGTTGAAGAGAAGGAAGAAAGAGGTGTTTTTAAAGTATCAGGAAGGGGTGAGCTGCATATATCGGTGCTGCTGGAGAACATGCGCAGAGAGGGATATGAGGTAGCAGTCTCCCGGCCTGAAGTTCTCTACAGAAGAGAGGAAGGCTGCCTGCAGGAACCTATGGAAAAAGTATATATAGAGGTGCCCGAGGAGTATTCGGGTACGGTGATAGAAAAACTGAACAGGCGCCGGGGCATGATGGAGTATATGATGAATGAAAAAGGATATGTGAGGATGGATTTTCTGGTACCTACCAGAGGCCTGATAGGTTATGAGAGTGAGTTTATAAATGATACCAGAGGAGAGGGGACCATCATTCGCTCCCTCTCCGGCTATGAGCCATATCAGGGTGAAGTTCCCGAGCGCAATCATGGTGTGCTTATCTCCGGCAACACCGGGGTGGCCCGGGCCTATGCCCTCTCAAATCTCAGCGACAGGGGCCGGCTCTTTATAGAGCCCGGGATCAGGGTTTATGAATCGATGGTCATCGGCATAAATAACAAGGAGAATGATCTGACAG
>CAYXAK010000102.1:3733-5604 GCA_964462585.1 uncultured Halanaerobiaceae bacterium | reverse complement strand
CCGCCCTGTACCGACCGTTCTCAAACTAATTCAGGGGGCCGGGATTTTTCTGTGGCTGATCATGTCTCCGAGAGGATGGAAAACTCTGTGGTCAATCTGCCCAGCAGATAGGCCAGGGGGACCGCGATGGCCACGCTTCCCGCTCCCTGCAGCAGATCGCCGGGTATACCGCCCAGGGCTGCTTCGAAGCCTACCATGAAGCCGCCGGCTATAAAGTAGCCGAAAACCATCCACAGGGCTGCCGCCGCCAGGCCGACGATTACTATGGGAGTCGGCTTATGGTGTTTTTGAAATGCTTTATGGCCTATGCTTCCGGCAATATACCCTTCCAGCCCCTTGACCACCAGCGTCCAGGGTGCCCAGAAGGCATATCCCAGCAGCAGGTCGGCCAGAGCCGAGCCTATTCCCCCGGCTATCAGACCGCCCCAGGGTCCGAGCAGAAGGGCGGCGGCAAATATCATGGTATCGCCGATATTGATATATCCCTGTGTTCCTATCATGGGCACCGTGATGGCCATGGTGGCCATCGCTGTGAGGGCTATGAAAACTCCGTAGAGTGTCAGTTTCTGTATTCCTTCGCTGCGCATTTTCGCTGCTGCCTCCTCGCTCTGTCGTTATTTTTATTACATATTTCATTCAACATAAATTTAACAGCCGTGCCTTATATTATACTATGATGCCGGTGAGATTTCAATCCAGCTCCCGGCAGACCGAGTCCAGAGCGGAGAGCACCTCATCCACATGCTCTCTTTCTATGATCAGGGGCGGTGCAAATCTGACCACATTCTCCCCCGCCACAAGTGTCAGGATATTTCGCTCGATCATCTTCTGCAGAATATCTTTCGGCGATTTTTCCACCTCTATCCCCAGCAGTAGGCCCAGGCCCCGGGCCTCATTGATCCAGTCATACTCACCGGCCAGCTCTTCCAGGCCCTCCAGAAAATAGCCGCTCAGTCCGCGCACATCTTCCATCAGGTCGGACTCGACGATCGTGCTCACTGTGCAGTGGGCAGCCCGGCAGGCCAGGGGATTGCCCCCGAAGGTGGTGGCATGGTCACCGGCTGCAAATGCTTCGGCCACCTCGCCCCGGGCCAGAAGACAGCTGATGGGCACACCGCTGCCCAGGGCCTTGGCGGAGGTGAAGATATCGGGCTTAACCCCGTAGTGCTCGTGGGCGAAAAGCCTGCCCGTTCTGCCTATGCCGGTCTGGACCTCGTCGAGTATGAAGAGCAGATCCTCCTGATCACAGAGCTCCCTCACGCCCTCGAGATAATCCTGCGAGGCAGGTTTGACGCCGCCCTCACCCTGGACCGGCTCGAGCATTATCGCTGCTGTCTCCTCGCTCACGGCCTCCTCCAGTGCCGCGAGATCGTCGAAGGCCACCTCCTTAAAGCCTGATGGCAGCGGGCCGAAGGGTTTCTGGTATTTGGGCTGGGCTGTGGCCGCCAGTGTGGCCAGTGTGCGGCCGTGAAATGAATTTTGGGCCACCAGCACCTCGCGCCTGTCATCATCGCGGTTATAAAGATATCTTCTGGCCAGCTTGAGGGCACCCTCGTTGGCTTCGGCCCCGCTGTTGGCGAAAAAGACCCTGTCGGCACAGCTGTTTTCCACCAGCAGCCTGGCCAGGCGTGACTGGATTTCAAAGTAATAGAGGTTTGAGGAATGGAGCAGTTTTTCGGCCTGGTCCTGCAGGGCCTCTGTAACATCGGGATGGTTGTGGCCCAGGGAGTTTACAGCTATACCTCCGGCAAAATCCAGATACTCTTTTCCTTCATTATCGTAAAGATAGACCCCCTCACCCTTTTCCAGCACGATCGGCAGCCGGTTATAAACTCCCATATGGTACTCTTCCTCCAGCTTTTTAACATCTT
>CAYXAK010000102.1:0-3633 GCA_964462585.1 uncultured Halanaerobiaceae bacterium | reverse complement strand
CATCGCTCAATTCATTGTGATCACATGTCCTGATCCATGCTGCCCATCCTGGTGCCTGTCCCCGCTCCGGTTAGAAGCTCATGGAGCAGCATGTGCTCTCCGGTCCCGTTGAGAATATATGAGGTGTTAACACCGCAGCTCAAAGCCCTCATACATGATCTGACCTTGGGTATCATGCCCTCGCTTATTCCGCCGTTCTCCATCATCTTCTCAGCCTCAGCCCTGGTCAGGTGCTCAATTGTTGAACCCTCCTCATCCGGGTCCTCCATCACCCCATCTACATCTGTCAGCACAACAAACCTGTCGGCATCCAGGGCACCGGCAATTTCACAGGCGGCGGTATCTGAGTTGATATTGTAGCTCCTGCCGTCCTGGCCCACACCGACGGGGGCGATGAAGGGCAGGTATCCGGCGGCCAGCATCGATCTAACTATGCCGGGATCCACCTCTTCAACCTCACCCACGCGGCCCAGGTCAGCTCCATCCTCACAGCTGTATTTTTTCGCCGTTATCAGGCTGCAGTCACCGCCGTACAGACCGACCGCCCTGCAGTCAGTTTTGCTGCAGGCCAGCTCGACTATCATGCTGTTGACCTGCCCCACGAGAACCTGCTTGACCACATTCATGACACTGGCGGGGGTCTTTCTCATCCCCCGGTGGAATTCGGTATCTATATCCAGCTCATCCAGCGCCCTGCTTATATAGGGGCCTCCCCCGTGCACTACCACGGGTTTTGCGCCCAGGCTTTTGAGCAGGGCGATATCCTCCAGCAGGGAGGAGAGGATCTCCTCGTCGACCATGGCGCTTCCGCCCACCTTGATCAGCAGGACTTCATCTTTGAGCTTTTTGCTGCCGGCCACAGCTTCCGGATGAAGACCGGATATCTCTTCGGCTGATTTCAATTTCAATTGAGATCCCTCCGTTCTGATCCGCTAGCTGTAGTATTTGGCGTTGATCTCCACGTATTCATCGGAAAAATCACAGGTCCAGACCGTGTCCGAGGCCTCTCCGCAGCCGGGATCGACATCTATTCTGATGGTGCTCGAGCTGAGGATATCTCCGGGGAATTCGTGGACTTCATGTTCGGGGCCAAAGACTTTCTTTCCGTTGAGCTCAATCTCCAGGTCCTGGCTGTCAAAATCATCGACAGCGGATCCGGCTGCAGCCGCTATTCGGCCCCAGCTGGGCGATTCGCCGTAGACGGCTGTCTTGACCAGGGGAGAGCCGGCAATCTGTCTGGCTATCTTTTGGGCCTGTTCGCTGTCAGAAGCGCCGCTGACATTGATCTCGATGAATTTGGTGGCTCCCTCGCCGTCTTTTACTATCATTTTGGCCAGCTCCTCTGTCACGTATTTGAGTGCGGATTTGAACTTCTCCAGGGCGGCGGAGCCGGCTGTAATTTCAGGCCCACCGGATTTGCCGCTGGCCATAACCGCAACCATATCGTTTGTGCTCTGGTCACCATCGACGGTAATCTTGTTAAAGGAGACATCAACGCATTCCTTGAGAACCTCCTGCAGGAGGCCGCTTTTGATGCTGGCATCGGTGGTGATGAATGAGAGCATGGTGGCCATATTGGGTTCGATCATACCCGATCCCTTGGCCATGCCTCCGATCTTTACCTCATGGCCGTCCAGCTCAATGGCCGCTGCGGCCCTTTTCACAGTCGTGTCGGTGGTCTGGATCGCTTTAGCCGCATCCTTACCGCTGTCTTTAGCGAGATTCTCTGAGGCCTCCTCGATTCCCGCTTTGATTTTGGACATCGGCAGCTGTTTTCCTATGATACCCGTCGAGGCCACCAGCACATCCTCTTTTTTGAGATGCAGACTGCCGGCCGCTGTTTCCGTCATCTGGAGTGCATTCTGTAAGCCCTCCTCACCTGTACAGGCATTGGCAATACCGCTGTTAATCACTATCGCCCGGGCGGAACCGTCTGCCAGATGCTCTCTGCATATTTTAATGGGGGCTGCCTGGACCTGATTGGTGGTGTAGACAGCCGCTGTTTCGGCAGGGTCTTCACAGTATATGATGGCCAGATCGAGGCTGTTGTTCTTGATGCCGGTTTTGACCGCACCGGCTTTAAATCCCTCTGCTGAAGTTATATCGCCCTTGATTTTAGTGAAATTCATTATATATCATACCTCCTGTTTTCCTGATTTTAGATGTAACTGCCGGTTTTATCCAGTCCCGTTATTTCGGGCCAGCCGCAGACAGCATTCATATTCTGCACCGCCTGGCCTGCTGCACCTTTGAGCAGGTTATCTATCGCCGAGATGATCACTATTCTGCCCTTTTCATCTGCGTTTGCGGAGAGATCACAGAAGTTGGTGCCCGTCACGTACTTGAGCTGGGGATTTCTGTCTGCAAAGATCCGCAGGAACGGCCGATGATCGTAATAGTCTTTGTAGGTTTTCAGTATCTTCTCCCGCAGCTCATCACCTGCTGATCTGACGGCTGAATCTGCATAGATAGTGGCCAGAATCCCCCGCTTCAGGGGCAGGAGATGGGGTGTAAAGGTTATTCCGGCCTCTGCCCGGTTCCATATTTTCAGCTTTTCACTTATTTCAGAGCTGTGGCGGTGGCAGCCCACACTGTATGCCTTAAAATTTTCCTGCACCTCACAGAAATGCGTTATGCGTGAGGCTCCGCGTCCCGCTCCGCTGACACCCGATTTTGCATCTATGATTATGCCTTCGGGTTCGATGAGATCTTCTGCAAGAAGCGGCTGCACCGCCAGCAGCGAAGCGGTGGGATAGCAGCCGGGATTGGCGATGAGCCGGCTGTTTTTTATCTCCTCCTCCCGCAGCTCGGTCAGCCCGTAGGCTGCCTCTTCCATAAGTTCCGGGCTTTTGTGGGGCTGATACCATCTCTCATAGGTTTCGGCGCTCCGGTAACGGTAATCCCCGCTCAGATCTATCACGGTCAGATCCCGCTCGAGAAGCCCGGGAATTATATCCTGTGAGACTCCGTGGGGGAGGGCGGTGAAGACTATATCGGAGGCCCTGCTGATCCGGTCAACATCAAAGCTCTGACACTCGATTTCTACAATATCCTTCAGGTGGGGATAGACTTCGGCTATATTCTCGCCGCTGAAGCTCTCGGAGGCGAGAAGCGCGAGTTCGACCCGGGGGTGATCCCGCAGAAGCCCCACGAGTTCGATGCCCGTGTAGCCGGTTGCGCCCAGTACTGATACCTGCAATTTGTAAATCCCTCCTCAATTCTATGGAATGTGTGATATAAAAAAGATAAAGGCCGCCTCTGTCCGATGGGGACGGACAGAGACGGCCTGGTTGCCGCGGTACCACTTCTGCTTGATTCTCCTCAGATATTCCCGAAAAATGAAAGCGGGAATAGCGAGAGAATCCGCTCATGCCTTTAACGCCGGACTGCGGTTTCTCCTAATAACAGCTGATAATCAACAGGTTTCAGAGAAACTTCTCGGGAAGACGGTTCATTCTGCCCTGCCGCCGGGCTCGCACCAACCCCGGCTCGCTGGGGCATTGAGGCAGAATTACTGATTTCCTTCTGCGAATTTGCTCATATGCAAATGACTGCCACAGGATTTCTGCAGTAGCTTTTAAGACATTATAAGGGAGAATTGAGAGTTTTGCAAGTGCTAATTTAAAACTGCAC
>CAYXAK010000101.1:0-5610 GCA_964462585.1 uncultured Halanaerobiaceae bacterium | reverse complement strand
CCCAGGTATCAGCCCCGGCAAAGGCTGTATCTGTCAGCAGAATAGCATCATCAGCCCCCCGGGCTATGGTTTCCTTCAAAGAATCTTCAGCACTGGATGGCCCCATGCTTATAGCAGTTATACTGCCGCCCACTTCTTCTTTTATATCAACTGCAGTCTGCAGGGCATTGAGATCAAAAGGATTGATCTGTGCGGAAGCCGAACTTCTATCTATAACCCCTCGCTCCCTGTCAAATTTAACCTTTTCCATATCGGGTACTTCTTTCACAAATACTATTATATCCATCTTCTCAGGCCTCCATTTTTAATTTTAGCTATTTAAATTCCGGAAAATCTTGTGCGGTTATCACATTTTTATCACTGTATTACTCAACATCCACAATTCTGTTGGGGCTGAGTATATTATTGGGGTCAAAGGCTTTTTTGAGGTTTTTCATTATTTCAAGTTCTCTCTCGGTATACTGCATTTTGAGCTGTTTCTTTCTGAGAACTCCAACACCATGTTCTCCGGTGATGGTACCTCCTAAATCCAGCGTGGCTTCATACATTTCCTGTTTAAGATCTTCATAATAATCCGGAATCTCTTCAACCTCAGGATCTTCCAGCATGATGAAAGCGTGAAGATTGCCATCAGCTGCATGGGCCATAAGGGGCATCTCAGCATTATATTTTTCGGAAAGTCCGTCGAGTCTGTCCATGAGCTCTCCCAGCTCACTGCGGGGAACGGTTATATCAGGGCAGTCGACTACGTCATCTTCAATTGCGGGCAGAAAGTGACTTCTAATCTCCAGAAGCTCTCTTTCCTCCTTGGTCGTATCGGCCATCAGTGTATTGAGAGAGTTGTGCTCCTGACAGATATTCTCAATTCCAGCTGCTGCTTCGAAAAGATCATCTTCGGAATTCTCAGCCAGAATTATCATGAGGTCTCCAGCACCTTCAGTGACAGGCCATTCTTTGCCCAGGTCTTCTGCAGTTGCAAGAATCTGCTCTCTCTGTACAAACTCGACCGCAAGAGGCATTATTCCGGCCTGGAGAATTTCGGGCACAGCCCTGAAGGCATCATTTCTGTTCTCAAAAGGAATTATCAGTGTAGCCGAATAATCCGGTTCCGGTTTTAGATCAAGTGTCACTTCAGTGGCTATACCCAATGTGCCTTCACTGCCAATCATAAGCTGAGTCAGGTCATATCCGGCATTATTTTTGATAAGCTTTCCATCACGGTTGCCAAAATTAACTAATTCTCCGGTGGGGAGTACAGCTTTCATTCCCCTTATCTGATCTCTCATAACACCGTCTCTTACGGCTCTAACGCCTCCGGCATTCATTATTGCCATTCCGCCTATCTGAGCACCTTCATCGCCGGGGTGAAGGGGGAAATAGAGCTGATCGTGTTCGGATAAAACCTCAAGCAGACTCTCAAGAGTAACACCAGCCTCACAGGTTACAGTCATATTTGTCTCATCGATCTCTATTTTTTCATTCATTCTTTCCAGCACCAGGATGATGCCGGGCTCCTCGGGTATGGCGTTGGCTGCCAGAGCTGTATTGCCACCTTTGGGGAGGACAGGAATTGAGTTTTCATTGGCGAATTTCATTATCTGAGAAATTTCCTCTTCTTCTCGGGGTTTTACCACAACGCAGTCTTCAACCGGTTTGGGGGAAACAAGTCCGTAGCTCTCAATTGTCCATTCGGTCCCATAACTCAGGACTCTCTCGGGGTCTGTATCTACCCACTTTTCTCCCAGAATCCCTTCAAGTTCCGAAACATGTTCTTTTTTCATCAGCTTTTCCTCCTGGTTTTAGTTTTTTTGATCATAAATTTAAATCCCTAAATTTTAACTGATTATATGATGGTCAGACCATTACTCATATATACCTTTCAATATTAAACAAATATCTCCTGCCATTTTGTCTAAATTTTTTTGCTAATATTTAAATTATTACTTTCACAAACTATTATCGCACTAAAAAAAGCCGGCTATTAACCGGCAGAAAAATATTTATCATAAGCTCAAATATTTACACAAGCTTTTATTTTATCCCTCTATCTCACGGTTGATGAGCTTTTCTACATAATCGAGATGATTGCGCATCTCTTCCATCGCTTTCTCCTGTTCTCCATCTTTTACTGCCTGAAAAATTTTCTCGTGCTGGACTGTAAATTGATCCATTGTCTCAGGCCTGGAGACGAGTGTTGTTCTGGTATGTTTGATGTGAAAATCCATTGCATCCATAATCGAAGTCATAACATAAAATAAAACCTTATTTCGGGCAGCTTCAGCTATTGTATGGTGAAAATCTCTATCCAGCTCTATGCTCTCCTGCTCAAAACCCGTCCTTTCCTTCATCCTGTGCAAAAGATCTGACAGTTTTTCCACTTCCTCTTCTTCTATGCGCTCGGCCGCCAGTTTTACACAGTCAATTTCCAGAACCTTTCTCAATTCCAGCAGCTCCTGGGCTACATTTTCCTCCAGCAGGAGCACTAGCGAGAGCGGCTCCAGCAGATTATCCTCTGCATCGGTTTTAATAAAGGTACCTTCACCTGGCCTGCTCTCTATCAGACCTATCATCTCCAGAGCACTGAAAGCCTCCCTGATTGACGCCCGGCTCACATTGAGATCTTCTTTCAGTTCCCTCTCCGAAGGCAGTTTATCTCCCCTTTTGAGGTCACCTCTGTAGATCATATCTTTGATCTGCCCGATGACCTCTTCATATACTTTGCTGGTCCTTATAGGCTTAAAATCCATTATATTTTCCTCCATCTTAGTATATAATGCTGTATTTCCGGCAATCATCTCAGTGCTGCTTCCAGAGAAGAAAATCGATAATTTCTCAGCCGATCTGACCTAATATCCCGTTGACGAATCCGGGAGAATCATGATCACTGTATTTTTTGGCCAGCTCAACTGCCTCATTGATGGCAACGGCTTTGGGTATATCGTCATTGAACAAAATCTCATATATCGCAATGCGCAGGATATTCTTATCGATCAGGGCCAGCCTCTCCATCCTCCAGTCTATCAGATGTTCTTCGATTTTATCGTCTATGGTATCCAGTTTTTCCAGCACTCCGGAGATAATATCCATATGATACATGTCCCTGGACGTTCTATCGGAGAAAACCTCGGGCATGTTTTTTATATCTATAATCTCCCAGTCTATATCCTCTTTCAATTTCTGCTGTCCCTCAATTGCATATAAATAGTGCAGGGCCAGCTCTCTCTCCTGGCTTCTTGTCAGTTTTTTCATCTTTATATCATTCACCATCCCGGCGGAAAATCGGTTATACAGGCAGTATTCTGTCTATTATACTCTTTATATCATCTTTCAGTTCATCTCTGCTGCCGATCAGAAATCCTAACAGTGTGAATATAGCTATAATTATCGTCCGCAGCAAACCCAGATATAGTATAAATAAGCCTATTAGAAGACCGAGCAAAGCCCCGATGATTTCCTTTTTATTGCGGCTGATAAAAGCCCTCATATCCTGCCAGAACTCTTCGCTCTCCATGGCTTGCTCCCCCTTAACTATTTCAGCTGAAAAATCCAGAAGGACCGTCTTTTTCCTCATCTTTCTCATCTTCTTCGTCAATCTCTTCCTCATCTTCCCCATCTATATCTTCGTCATCTTCATCTAGATCTTCGTCATCATATTCCTCATCTTTTCTTTCTTCTTTTTCTTCTTCTCTTTCATATTCTTCATCTTCAGCTTCTTCTCCGACAAAGCCAAATCCTTTATCATCTTCAGGCTCTTCCTCTTCCAGATCTTCTAACTCCGGCTCTTCCTCCTGATCTTTTCCGGCAGTATCTTCAACAATATCTTCTTCCGGCTCCTCCGCGGCTTCCCGGGCCACGAAATCTTCAGTTTTTCTGCTCTCCTCCACATTCTCAATCAATATCTCTATGGAGGAAACGCTGGCCCCGGTTATATTGTGCAGGCGGCTTTTTATCTTATGCTGCAGGCGGCCGGTTAGAGCGGGAATATTATCATCTTCCTGGACCGATATCGACAGCCGGGCATAGAGGCCGTCCTCCCTGGCATCGACTTCAGTGCTCCTCACATCAACACTCTCCTCCTGGTAGGCGACCTCTCTCATGATCTTATTGATAGCCCTCAGGGAAATATTGACCTGTCCATCCTCTGTGGTGCTGATATTGGCCGTGCCTGTCTTGCGTCTGAACAGAGGATAGAGCGACCAGGATGAGAGCACAAATATGACTATAAAGGATATGGCGGCACTCACATTTCCGTAGAGTCTTTGCTGCCATTCACCCAGAAACTGCTCTCCCACCAGGCCAAAACTGTAGATTGTCAGGACCAGTGAAACAACCATGAGAAGAGCGAGCAGCAGAATCAATATCAATCTGTTTAAATATTTCATTGCTCTTCTTCCACCTCCTCTTCTTCTTCCTCATCCTCCTCCTGAACGGGAAATTCCACACCCTGTACGTGGACATCGACATTGAGAACATCCAGACCTGTCATACCCTCCACAGATTTTTTTACATTATCCTGTATCTCCCAGGCAATCTCCGGAATGGAGGTTCCGTATTCGACCACAATATACAGGCTTATATCGGCCATATTATCCTCAATCTCGACCTTGACACCGCGGGAAAGATCCTTTCTGCCCAGCATATTGCGCAGGCTTCCCGTAAATCCACCGCTCATGGAATAGATACCGTCAACCCTAACCGTCGACATACCGGCTATAATGGCCACGACTTCATCGGCTATATTGAGCTCACCCATCTTATCATCATTTTTTTCCTGAGGTTCATCCATCATCTTGTCTTCACCTCTCAATTTTTGCGGGGCATATTGCAGGGGTTAGGGATTGATCTTTTCGACCAGTTCACTTTCCCCCTCATAATCTCCCACGATAATTGCACCCACAGGTTCGTCATCTCTGTCTCTGAATACCCTGCAGTAATTTTCATGCTCAGCCAGCACTTCAGAATACACGCCATCTCCTTCTTCAAGCACTCCCAGTGAGGTCACATTGACCTCAGCCACCTTGAGTGTAAATGAAGGAACATAGCCGGAAAAGCTGGCTTCCTCGTCTACCATATTTTTGCCTGCTATTTTGCCCATCTCCATCGAGGGCCCCCAGATTCCGTAAACCCTTTGATCATACTGGGCTACATCTCCGGCAGCATAGACATCTTCTATGCTGGTCCTCATCCTTTCATCGACAATAATACCCCTGTCTGTCTCTATAACCTCATCATCCACAGGCTCCAGGTTCGATCTGATCCCCGTGGAAAAGAGGACAAAATCAGCTTCCACCTCCCGGCCGCTCTTAAGCCTTACTTTTTCAACTCTCTCCTCGCCTATAATCTCTCTGGCCACACACCTGACCTGGCAGGTCAGACCTAAATCGCTCAATTTTCTCCTTAAGATCTCTCCCCCTATCGAATCAAGCTGCTGGCTCATAAGATACTCATTGACCTCGAGCACTGTCACCTCCAGCCCTGTCTTCTGCAGATTATAGGCGCTCTCCAGACCAAGCAGCCCTCCTCCCACAACAACAGCTTTCTCGCTCTCCAGAGCGGTGCTGTATATTCTCTGAGCATCCTCGGCTATGCGCAGTGTGAAAACATTATCCA
>CAYXAK010000100.1:0-5636 GCA_964462585.1 uncultured Halanaerobiaceae bacterium | reverse complement strand
TCCACGTGTTAAGATGTAGTTGGGGGGAATAAACCATGCAGAAATCAGGGAAATATAATCAACCAAAAATAAGAGAGATACTGGAACAAGTACTTGTGCCGGCACAGGGCTGCACCGAGCCTGTGGCCATAGCTCTGGCAGCTGCCCGGGCGAGAGAAGAGGTCAGCGGTGAGCTGCAGTATATCAGCCTGGTGGTAAACTCTTCACTCTACCGCAATGCAGCCCGGGTATTTATTCCGGGCACAGAGGATTTCGGGGTTGGTATGGCCGCTGCTCTGGGTTATATATGCGGCAGCGCCGGAAGCGGCCTAGAGGTTTTGCAGAATCTGGATGAAAAAGCTGTGAAGAAGGCCAGAAAGTTTGTGGATGCCGGCAGGGTTGAATACGAAATAGCTAGAACAGTAAAAAGGCTCTATATAGATGTTACGGTGAGGACTGATAGAGATGATGCCAGGGCTATCATCCTGGATGATCATACCAATATCGAGCTGATCGAGACCGGGGGAGAGGTTGGCAGCTTTGTCCTTCAGGACAAAAAAAAGAAAGGGGCTCAGACCGACCTTCTTTCGGAACTGGATCTGCAGGAATATCATGAACTGATCGAAAATCTGGAAGATGATGATCTGGAGATTGTGGATGAAGGCATAGAGCTCTCTTGGAAGCTGGCGCGGGAGGGGCTTGATGAACTTGAGTATGATGAGAATGATCTTCTCGAATATCCTCCCGCTCTATGCCAGGCCGCCTCGCGGGCCAGAATGAACGGCAGCGATAAACCGGCGATGTCCCTGGCCGGCAGCGGCAACCAGGGTATAACGGTTTTTTTAACATTGATAGGTGCGGCTGAGGTGCTGGACTCATCTCACAGCGATCTCAAAAAGGCTCTGGTACTGGCCGTTCTCATCACCACCTATATAAAAGGAGAGATGGGGGCGCTTTCGGCGATGTGCGGTGCCGGCGTCGCCGCAGCCGTGGGAGCGGGCTGTGGTGTATCCTATCTGCTGGATGAGGATATGGATTCACTCTGGCGAACAGTGCTGAACATATATGGAGTGCTCACAGGCATGATATGTGATGGCGCTAAACCCGGCTGTGCTCAAAAAGTCTATCTATCATCACACTGTGCGGTTAAATCGGCTCTGCAGGTCGATGAAGATGAGTTTATCCGGTCCAATGAGGGCGTTCTGGCCGGTGATTTTCAGGAGCTGATCGATAATATAGCACGTCTGGATGAGAATATGGATGCCCTGGATGATGAGATCATAACAATTCTCCAAAATCAAAGATAGAAAACTAAAACCCCACCACTGCTCTTAAAGTGGTGGGGTTTTGTCTATTAAATATTATTTGCTCTATATTATCTGCTCCGGATTATTCGTATGAATCTGTGGTTGACCATTCCTTCCAGACTTTACCCACAAGCTCGGGACCGGGCTTGAGTGTTTTGCCTCCTGGCTCCCAGCCCGAAGGTGTGGCCTCTCCCGTTTCTCTTACGTGCTGGAAGGCCTTTATCTGTCTGACGAGCTCTGAGACATTTCTGCCCACGGGCGGAGTAAGTATTTCCATGGCCTGAATATATCCGTCCGGATCTATTAAAAATCTGCCTCTTATATCAACACCTGCTTCATCATCATAAACTCCATACATGCGGCCAATTTCTCCGGTTGTGTCTGAAGCCATGGGGAATGGTATCCCGCCTTCAACCATCTTACTCAGCTCTGTCTCCTCCCAGATCTTGTGGGTCTGATGGCTGTTGGTGCTCACAGAGATGAACTCCACGCCCAGGTCCTTAAACTCATCATACTTGGCAGCAACTGCTGCCAGTTCAGTAGGTCAGACGTAGGTGAAATCCCCTGGATAGAAGCATAGAACCCGCCATTTTCCTTCATAGTCTGAGAGGCTGACCTCGGTGAATTCTCCCTGATGATACGCATTCGTCGTAAAATCTGGAGCTTTTTCGCCCGCCTTAACCATTTTAATTTCCCCCTTTAGGTGAGTATGTTTAATTAAAACTGTTATCATTAATATTGATCCTGAATATAATTATATACCAGAGAAGGATAAATGTCAAAAAATTATTAATATATTGATTAAGTTTATTAAGATAATCGGATAACCTGAGAGGGGTTGATCAAAAAATTATATTTTCTGCTGGATGAAACAGTGTGGTCAATTCAGTTTGAAGGAAATAATTCACGATCGTGGAAATATAATAAAGTAAGGGCTGAATTTGAATAAATTAGGCCGGGAATAAATTGGGGAAAGGAGTTAAACATGCGTCTGGGATATCCCTGTCTTAACAGGACACTTTCTCAAAGCAGCAGGCGCCCCAACCACGGGACCACGGTAAAGCATCTGCGCGGTCTTACTGCTGAGGAGCGCCGTGATAAGCTAAATCGACTGTTGCAGAAAAATTTGCATAACAATCTGGAGATACTTAAATTCAATCTGGAAAATGAGATCGCTGTATATCGATTCTGTTCTGATATAGTGCCTGTGGCCACCCATCCAGTC
Organism: uncultured Halanaerobiaceae bacterium; assembly: GCA_964462585.1. Classification (GTDB taxonomy): domain Bacteria; phylum Bacillota; class Halanaerobiia; order Halanaerobiales; family Halarsenatibacteraceae; genus Halarsenatibacter. The sequence goes on along the minus strand of CAYXAK010000100.1, from coordinate 3,125 downwards.
GCCGATGACTGGGACTATATTGCCAGTGCTGAAGCTGAAATAAAGGAGCTGGGTGACTTCGTCCGCGAGCACGGATTTAGAGTTAGCATGCATCCCGAGCAGTTCACGGTACTCAACAGCGACAGAGAAGATGTCGTGGAAAATGCCCTCCAGGATCTGAGGTATCATCATAGTTTTCTGCAGGCAATGGGCCTTGATAGTGAAGCGATCATCATACTTCACATAGGTGGAGTATATGGTGATCGAGAAAGGGCCCTTGAGAGGTTCAAAGAAAATTTTCTCAGTCTGGATCCTGACATTCAGGAGCGGGTTGTGATCGAAAATGATGACAGATCCTATACGGCCACCGAGGTGCTGGGTGTGGCCGGGGAGCTGGAAATTCCCATGGTCCTGGATATACATCACTTTAATATAAATCACGGACCGGAAGAGAATCTGTCAGACCTCATGCCCCGGGCCTTTGCCACCTGGCAGGAGAGAAGGCCCAAGCTGCACTTTTCCTCTCCGGCCAGCTCTGAGGATCCCACCCGTCATGCCAGAGAAATTGATCCTGAAGAATTTGCCCGCTTTCTGGAGATGGCAGAAAAAGAGGTGGGCAAAGAATTCGATGTTATGCTGGAATGCAGGGACAAAGAAAAAGCACTTTTGAAGCTGCGCCGACAGCTTCAGAAAATGTAATCATACCAGAGGAAATTTCCCGCGCAAAAGGAGATTGGCAGGGCGGGGGCGAAGCCTAAAATAATAGCATGTCAGGATAATATCCTGAGAGAGGATGACTAAAATGCACATACGTAAGCTTGAACTGGAGAGTGATCTGGACAGTATGGTCAGGATATGGCAGGAGGTAGGCTGGATTTCCCGGGAGGAGAAGGAGGCTGTTAAAACTCTTTTCCAGGCCGGTGATGGCTATGCCGCCGATCTGGAGGATAAACTGGAGGCCACACTGCTCTCACTGCCTGCCGACATGAAATACGGTGAAGATCTGCTGGCCTTGCAGGCCCTATCCGGTCTTGTTGTAAGCCCCAGGGCCCGGCGGCAGGGTCTGGCCGGCCGTCTTATGACACAGGTTCTGGAGGAGGCCGTCCGCAGCGGGCAGGCACTGTCAGCACTGGTTATGTTCGAACAGGGCTTTTACGATGGACTGGGCTTTGGGCTGGGTGGCTACAGGAATATCTTCACCTTCGATCCTGATCTGCTGGATGTTGAGATGGAAGCGGGGATACCTGAGAGGCTGACCGCTGAAGACTGGAGCTCCATTCATCGTGCACTGGAAGAGCGCTGCCGTGCCCACTGCGGGCTCAATATAACAAGTGCTGATTTCATAAAAGCCGAGATGGAGTGGGATAAGGGCGAGGGCTATGGGCTTGGCTTTCGGGATGGGGGAGGAAAGATAAGCCATTTTGTCTGGCTCTGGCGGCGGGGCGATGCTCACGGTCCTCTGATGGTGAAATTTCTGGCCTGGCAGACTCAGGATCAGCTGCTGGAACTTCTCTCTCTCATTTCCAGCCTCGGCGATCAGATACATGCGGTCCAGATGAGTGAACCGCACTCACTGCGGCTGCGCGATTTCATCACCTATCCCCATAAACAGGAGCGCATAACCGCAGAGAGCAAATACAGCTATAAGTCCAGAGTGGAGGCTCCCTGGCAGCTGAAAATTCTTGATCTGGAAAGATGTGTAAATGCTCTCAGTCTGGAAGGCATTGAGCTGGAATTTAATCTGGAGCTGGATGATCCCCTGCTCGAACATGTTGACAGCGATTCACCTGCTGTTATTACGGGAGATTACAGCCTGAAGCTGGGAGTACAATCGGACCTAAAACAGGGAGAGGTGCAGGGACTGCCCACGCTTTCTGCTTCCATCGATGCCTTCACCAGACTGTGGCTGGGTGCGGCCTCACCTTTAGAGCTCAGCGCTTCCTCAATGTTTTCAGCTCCTCCCGGTCTGCTGGAAGAGCTGGAACAGGCATTCAGGCGTCTGCCGGAGCCCAATCTGGAGCTTTACTTTTGATATGATTATTGTGATCAGACTATATTCATAAAAACCGGGAGGTGGAGAAAATGCAGTTTCAGGCGGACGAGAGTTTCGCTTATAATCTAGATAAAGAAGATCCCCACAGCGATTATAGAAAAGAATTCTATATCCCGGAGGAGACTGTCTATCTCAACGGCAACTCCCTGGGGCTGCTGTCGGAGAGGGCGGAAAAGCGGCTGCAGAGGGCTCTGGATGAGTGGAAGAAACTGGGCATAAAGGGATGGACTGAGGCGGATCCGCCCTGGTTCTGGTATGGAGAGAAGCTGGGAGAGCTGACCGCGCCACTGGTGGGGGCCGAGCCTGAGGAGACCGTCATCACCAACTCAACCACCGTCAATCTCCATCACCTGATAGCCACATTCTATAAGCCGGAGGAGAAGGGGAGGAAGATCATCGCTGACGAGCTCAACTTTCCCAGCGACCTCTATGCTGTGAAAAGCCAGATTGCGCTGGCCGGTGGAGACCCCGAAAAGGATCTGATAATGATCGAGAGCAGGGATGGCAGAACTATAGACGAAGAGGATATCACAGCTGCCTTTTCCGAAGAGGTGGGAATGGTGGTGCTTCCGGTGGTACAGTTTCGCAGCGGTCAGCTTCTGGATATGGAGAAGATAACAGCCCGGGCCCGCAGGCATGATATAGTTGTGGGTTTTGATCTGGCCCATTCCATCGGGGCTCTGCCCCACCGTCTGTCCGAGCTGGAAGTTGATTTCGCCGTCTGGTGCAATTATAAATATCTGAGCGCCGGGCCTGGCGCCGTAGGCGGTCTGTATGTGAACAAGAAGCATCATGAAAAGGAGCCGGCACTGGCCGGCTGGTGGGGACATGATAAGGAGACCCAGTTCGACATGGATAAAGAGTTTACCTCTGCGGACACTGCCGGAGCCTGGCAGATAGGGACCATTCCAGTGCTCAGTGCGGCTCCCCTGTTCGGAACGCTGGATCTCATCAATGAGCTGGGTATAGAGAACATCAGAAAGCGCTCACTCAGGCTGACCTCCTATCTGCTTTACCTGATCGAGGAAAAGCTGGACGACTTGAATATTGGGTTTTCCACCACCACACCCTATCGGGCGGAGAGAAGAGGAGG
>CAYXAK010000099.1:0-5759 GCA_964462585.1 uncultured Halanaerobiaceae bacterium | reverse complement strand
CCGAATAATTTATTCTCCGGCAGGGAAGGAGGAGATTTATAATGCCTGAAGTAAAAATGGTAAACGATCAGGGTGAAGATATAGATACTGTAAATTTGAATGAAGATATATTTTCGGAAGAGATAAATGAGCATGTAGTGCATAAAGTTGTGACCGCCCAGCTTTCTGCCAGGCGCAGAGGCACTGCCTCCACCAAAGAACGTCATGAGGTCTCCGGTGGCGGGCGCAAACCGTGGCGCCAGAAGGGCACAGGCAGGGCCCGTCATGGCAGCATTCGATCTCCACTCTGGGTTGGAGGCGGAGTAACTTTTGGACCCAAGCCCAAATCGCACGAGAAAAAAGTTAATAAAAAGACAAAAAAGCTGGCACTGCGCAGCATACTCACAGCCAAGCTCAATGAAGAAGAGCTGACAGTTATAGACAAATTGAATTTTGAACGCCCCAGGACCAAGGACGCCAGAGCACTTCTGGAGAGGCTGGGGCTGGAAGATAAGAAGGTTCTGGTGGTACTGCCAGAAAAGGATGAGAATGCTTATCTTTCTCTGAGAAATCTTCCTGATGTTAAAACGATGGTACTGGAAGCCATAAATGCCTATGATCTTCTGGATAATGAGATGATCCTTATGCCAGAGGCCGCCCTGTCCGATCTTGAGGAGGTGGTTTTCCATGGATGATCTGCGCGATGTTGTTGTAGCGCCTATCATAACTGAAAAGAGCATGCAGCAGATGGAAGAGAACAATGCCTATACGTTTCAGGTCGATCCCGCTGCCAACAAAATTGAGATCAGAGAGGCGATCGAGGATATATTCAACGTAAAAGTGGAAAAGGTGAATACAATGAATTACAGAGGCAAAAGAAGACGCCTGGGATATGATGAAGGCAAGAGGCCTGACTGGAAAAAAGCTGTAGTCAGACTTGCAGATGGTGATTCCATAGAACTCTTTGAAGGTGTATAAGCATAGACCCGGGTGTTTTTAAGCCAGAAATTGTTAACTTGAGGAGGGTGAATAATGGGTATCAAAACCTTTAATCCCACGACCCCTTCCCGGCGCTATATGACAGTTCCGGATTTTGCTGAGATAACCAGGACCGAACCGGAACCGAGCCTCACTGTTCCTCTCAAGAAATCGGGAGGCAGAAATTCGGAAGGTAGAATCACTTCCAGACGCCGGGGCGGCGGTCATAAGAGAAGATACAGATTGATTGATTTTAAGCGAGATAAAGAGGGTGTTCCCGCCAGAGTGGCCAGTATAGAATACGACCCCAACCGTTCGGCCCGAATAGCACTTCTCCATTATGAAGACGGTGAAAAAAGATATATTCTGGCACCTGATGGAGTAGAGGTTGGAGATGTGCTCAAATCCGGTGACAATGTCGATGTAAAGCCGGGCAATTCTCTTAAATTGAAGAATATTCCCGTCGGAACTATTGTTCACAATGTCGAACTGCAGGCAGGTAAAGGCGGACAGCTGGCCAGAGCAGCCGGTGCTATTGCCCAGGTGCTGGCCAGAGAGGATAAATACTGTCACGTCAAACTCCCCTCAGGCGAGGTGCGCCTGATCAACAATGACTGCAAGGCGACTGTAGGTCAGGTGGGCAATATCGAACATGAGAATGTTGTCTCAGGTAAAGCAGGCCGATCACGCTGGCAGGGTAAAAGGCCCGAGGTCAGAGGAATGGTTATGAATCCTGTCGATCACCCGCACGGTGGTGGAGAAGGCAAGTCACCTCCAGGTCGTCATCCGGTTACACCCTGGGGTAAACAGACCATGGGCAAACACACCCGCAAGCGCAAAAAATCCGATGAGAGCATCGTAAAATCTCGTCGGGATAAAAAGAACTAATAACTGAAAGGAGGGGAGTATTTTGGCTGAAGCAGCGTTTGAAAATGGCCCATTTGTGGAAAAGAAGCTCATGCAGAGAATTCAGGAGATGAATGAGAGCGGTGAGGAAGAGGTTGTCAGAACCTGGTCCCGCAGTTCAACAATATATCCTGAGATGGTCGGGCACACTATAGCTGTACACGATGGGCGCAAACATGTGCCAATATATATAACCGAAGAGATGGTGGGACATAAACTTGGTGAATTTGCTCCCACGCGTATTTTCCGCGGTCACGGCAGACATACTGAGAGATCCACAGCACTCAAATAATACCCGCTGTCTGTGATCTCACGATTTCTCAAGAAAGAGGAGGGTTATGATGGAGACACGCGCTGTAGCCAAACATCAGAGAATCTCACCGCGCAAGGCCCGGCAGGTGATCGATCTTGTGCGCGGCAAAGATGTCGATGAGGCGGTGGGTATTCTGAAGAACACACCCAGAAAAGCCTCGGAGATGATCGAAGATGTGATAAATTCTGCAGTAGCAAATGCCGAACACAATCATGATATGATAGTAGATGATCTGTATATCTCTGAAGCATATGTGGATGAAGGGCCCACCATGAAACGCTATAAACCCCGGGCTATGGGTCAGGCTTCCACGATAAGAAAGAGGACGAGCCATATTACAATAGTGGTCAGCGATGAAAAGAAGGAGGGATAAATTTTGGGAAATAAAGTCCATCCCCATGGTCTTAGGGTAGGAGTCATCAAGGATTGGGATGCCAAGTGGTATGCCGATCGCAATAACTATTCTGAACTGCTCCATGAGGATATCGATATCAGAAGTCATATAAAGGAGAAGATGTTCGAAGCAGGCATCTCCCGGATCGTCATCAAGAGGGCGGCCAAAAGACTGAAGATCGATATTCATGCTGCCCGGCCCGGTATGGTAATCGGCCGCGGCGGTTCAGAGGTTGATGCTCTGCGCGAGGAAATCGAGGAGATGACCGGCAGAAATGTACAGATTAATGTTGTAGAGGTGGAGAATCCTGAGCTGGACGCCCAGCTGGTGGCGGAGAATATCGCCGGACAGCTGGTGCAGAGGGTTTCCTTCCGCCGCGCCATGAAACAGGCTTTAAATCGTGCCATGAGAATGGGAGCCGAAGGATTTAAGGTCAAGAGCAGCGGCCGTCTGGGAGGAGCCGAGATGGCAAGAAAAGAAGGCTACCATGAAGGTGCTGTACCCCTTCATACAGTCAGGGCCGATATCGATTATGGATTTGCAGAAGCAAACACCAAATATGGCAGTATAGGTGTGAAGGTCTGGATAAATCACGGAGAAATTCTGCCAGATGTAGAGGAAGATCAGGACCAATCCGAGTGATAGAGTGAAAGGAGGCGGCAGAGAATGCTCGTTCCTAAAAGAGTAAAACATCGTAAACATCAGCGGGGTAGGATGAAGGGCAAAGCAGTTCGAGGAACCGAGGTAACTTTCGGTGAATACGGTCTGCAGGCTCTGGAACCTGCCTGGATATCGAATAGACAGATCGAGGCTGCCCGTATAGCCCTGACCCGTTTCATCAAGCGGGGAGGTAAGGTCTGGGTGAAGATTTTCCCGGATAAACCGGTTACCGCCAAACCAGCTGAGACCCGAATGGGCAGCGGTAAGGGCGAAGTTGAAAAGTGGGTTGCCGTTGTAAAACCAGGAAGAATAATGTTCGAACTTGCAGGTATCGAAGAAGAGGATGCCAGAGAAGCGATGAGATTAGCCTCTCATAAGCTTCCGATCAAAACAAAATTTGTTGCCCGAGATGGTGGTGAGATCCATGAGAGCTGATGAATTGAGAGATCTGACCGATCTGGAACTGGAACAGAAACTGGATGAATTCAAAGAGGAACTCTTCAATCTGAGATTTCAGAACGCCACAGCTCAGCTGGATAATCCCATGCGGATAAAAGAAGTTAGAAGGAGTATTGCCCGCATCAAGACGATCAAGAGAGAGCGGGAGCTAGGCATCAGACAAACGTAACATCAAGAAGGAGGTGTCCTTATGGCCCAGAACAGCCAGGGGCGCAAAGTGGAAATAGGTGAGGTTGTAAGCGATAAGATGGATAAAACTGTAACTGTGGAGGTTATCAGGCGAAAACAGCATGATCTCTACAAGAAAACTCTCAAGCGGGGCAAGCGCTTTAAAGCTCACGATGAAGAGAATCGCTGCAGCCAGGGAGATAAAGTTGAGATAACAGAAACCAGACCCATCAGCAAAACAAAACGCTGGCGGGTAACCGAAATAATTGAGGAAGCAAAATAAATATCAGTCTGCAAAGGGGTGGTTATGATGATTCAGGCTGAAAGCACCCTCAGAGTTGCTGATAACTCGGGGGCTAGGAAGCTGGTCTGTATTAGAGTGCCGGGGAGCACGGGCAAGCAGTATGCCGGCATAGGAGAGAAGGTAATATGCTCTGTCAAAGAGGCCATACCTGATGGTATGGTGGAGAAGGGCGAAATAGTCACGGCCTTAATTGTGCGCACCAGGAAGGAAACGAAAAGACCTGATGGTTCCTATATAAAGTTCGATGAAAATGCTGCAGTTATAATCGATGAGGACGAAAACCCCACAGGAACCCGAATTTTTGGTCCGGTGACCAGGGAACTTCGGGACAGGAATCATATGAAGATCATTTCTCTGGCTCCGGAGGTACTATAAGCAGTAGAGGGAGGGGTGTAAAGTGAAAGTAAAACAGGGAGATATGGTCGAAGTAATTTATGGCAAAGATGTGGGTAAACGAGGAAAAATATTGAATGTCAATCCCGATGATGAGCGCGTTATTGTTGAAGGTGTAAATATAGTTCACCGTCACATGAGGCCAACCCAGGATATGTCCCAGGGCGGTATAATAGAGAATGAAGCCCCCGTGCATGTCTCCAATGTCATGCTGGTCTGTCCCGGATGTGATGAGAAGACCAGGGTGGGCTATACCAGAACACAGAGCGGTGATAAGGTCAGACACTGCAAAAAGTGCGATGAAATCATAGAGGACTGATCGAACTATCAGCCAAGCAGTGAAGGGAGGTACCATTGATGTCAGTTTTAGCTCAGCGCTATAGAGAGGAGATACGCCCGGCCTTAAAAGAGAGATTTGACTATGATAATATCATGGAGACGCCGGAAGTGGAGAAAATTGTGATCAATGTCGGCCTGGGTGATGCCAAAGAGGATCCGGATCTTCTGGATTCTGTTATGGAGGACATTACCAGCATAACAGGTCAGAGACCTGTTGTGACCAGGGCCAAGACCGCTATAGCCAACTTTAAGATCAGAGAGGGTATGCCTGTCGGCATGAAGGTAAATCTCAGAGATAAACAGATGTATGAATTTCTCTACAGGCTCGTCAACATCGCCCTGCCCAGAATCAGAGATTTCCGGGGTGTATCACGTGATTCCTTTGACGGTAGAGGAAACTTCAATATAGGTATCCGCGATCACACCATCTTTCCGGAGATAAATGTGGAAGAGGTCGATCAGGTTACCGGCCTGCAGATTACCATCGTTACATCTGCCGACAATGATGAGGAAGGTTATGAGCTCCTCAAGAGAATAGGCATGCCTTTCAACGATTAACGGGCAAATAACACGAAGGAGGGATTATCCTTGCCTCGAAAAGCTTTGGTAGAAAAGGCCAATAGAGAACAAAAATATTCAACCCGGGGAGTCAATAGATGCGGCCGCTGTGGAAGGGCCCGCGGTTATATGAGAAAATTTGACCTCTGTCGAGTCTGTTTTCGCGAGTTAGCCCATAAAGGCGAAATACCAGGTGTGAAGAAGGCCAGCTGGTAAACTGAAAGGAGGTGTATTTCTATGAACAGCGATCCCATTGCTGATATGCTGACCAGAGTGAGAAATGCCAATGAAGCGTATAAAGAAGTTGT
>CAYXAK010000098.1:0-5767 GCA_964462585.1 uncultured Halanaerobiaceae bacterium | reverse complement strand
AAATACAGAAACTGCCGCCGGCGGGGACAATTGCCCTTTCGGCAGCAGTCATAAACCTTTCCGCTCAATAATTTCTGTCTACAGGCAGAATCCAGTTCAGACAATCAGGTTACAGCAAAAATTCCTGAGCTGCTTCATCCCTGAGTTCCGAAAGCAGTTCCTCCATCTCGGGATCTGGCTCGTAATTGTTAAAGGCATCATCGGTCGAGATGAGATGGGCCTGCATGGTAGGCTCATCGCCGCTGAAATCGACCTCGACTACACCCAGCTTCTTGAGGTATTCATAGGCCTGGACGACAAGTGTGCCTTCATGCCAGTCTCCCTCGGGAATGCGGGTGTGGCTGTGACCATCTACAAAGATATCGATGCCGTCAACATGATTCTCCAGCATATAATCGGTGGTGGTGAAATCGTCATCATCGGGATTATTGGCACCGTAGCCGACATGACCCAGCGCGATCATGAGATCAGGATCGTACTGTGATCTGATCTCATCCACATATTCCTGGGTGGTTTCCAGGATATTGGGGAACTCGATGCCGACAATATTGTCCGGATGTGTGGTGAATTTGGTGGCCGGTGTGGCCAGACCCAGAATGGCTATCTCCTGGCCGGCTATCTCCTTGATAGTATAAGGCGGCAGCAGCAGCTCACCGCTGTCATCGACCACATTGGCCGAGACGGTCTCCGCCGTGAGCTCATCCATCAGCTCCAGCATCCGCTCATAGCCAAAATTGAAGTCGTGATTGCCGGCGGTCATCACATCATAATCGATCATATTCATGGTCTCCATGACCGGGCCACCTTCGAGTGTGTTGGCCACAGAGGTGCCGTGAAAGGTATCACCGGCATCCAGAACCAGCACATTCTCGTAATTCTCACGGAAATCATCGACTATCGTTTTGAGATAGGCCATACCCATGACATCATTTTCCGGGTCTTCCTCGATACGGCCGTGCATATCGTTGGTATGGAGTATGATCAGCTTTTCCGACAGATCCCCATCCGCAGCTTCAGCCCGGGGTGAGGTGAAATCAAAGCTGAACATGCCGGCCGCCATCAGTGCCGCCAGGGACTGGCCGGTTCTCCTGAAGAATGAACGCCGGTCCATATTGGGCCCTATGCTTTCTTTGCTCTGCTCATCTTTTCTCCCATTATCAGCTGCCATGATATTTACCCCCTTCTCTTATGCCCTTTTAACAGGCCTAATAAATATTATAAGTTTACTCATCTTTAATTATAACAAAAACCGTCGCCAGCTGATGTAAATTGATTACTTATTTCGAAAATCAATATTTATCATTTATTCAGCAAAATGCTGCTCCAGACGCTCGAATACACCGGACCAGGACAGGGATTTAACCACCTGCCGGTATTTCTCATCCTCCAAAAAATTAAGATCACCTGTCTGCTCCAGCTGCCGGCTGAGTGAGGTGCTCAACCTCCTCTCATAACCGGCAAGTTCCTCCTCGTCCGGCACATCCACATCTTTCATGGGAGGCAGCTCCACGAACTCCACCGCCCCGCTCTCCTCTATGATATCGGGCAGATAGCGGGCAACACCGGGTATATCGCTGCTCACAACCCGCAGACCGCAGGCCAGTGCCTCCAGAAGCACCAGGGCAAATCCCTCATAGAAAGAAGGCAGACAGAAGAGGTCCGCACGCCTGAGCCGCCTGCCCACCTCATCCTGGGGCAGAAGTCCGGTCATCTCCACAGAACAGGAAACCTCATCGGCCAGCTTTTCGATCTCATCGCGTTCCCGCCCCTGGCCCGAGCCTATCAGCGTTAACTTCACATCATCCCGCCTCAGATTATCACAGGCCCGCAGGAGAGAATGAACACCTTTGGAGCGGCTGAGCTTGCCCACATAGGCGATCTCATTTCCGTCACGCCGGCGTCTTTTCTCAAGTTCATCTTCTGAGGGGAAAAAGAAACTGGAGGGGCTGTAGCCCAGACCGGTGAGCACCACCTCATCCCGGTCATAATCGAGTTTTTCCGCAATCAGGCGCTGCTGATGGCGGTTGAGGGCAAATATCTTGTCCAGATGGGCAACCCCTTCTCTGACCTCATCGGCAAAGCGGGGATTTTTTTGCAGCTGCCTGAGACCCGTTCCGTGTGAGATTCCAATCACCCGGTACTCTTCAAACCTTCTGGCCGCCGCAGAGGTCACCAGCCACAGATGATGACAGAGGATAACGGGCTCATCCATATCGGCGGCAGCCTTCTCGATTCTGTCCAGATAGGCATCCAGCACCAGCTCCTTTTCCCCGGCACTCATGGAAGCATATGTGCGCGATCGATAGGGCATATTATCGCTCATGCCGAAGATGGGAAAGGAAAGGCCCTCGCTCATGAACTCCACGGGCAGAAAATCATCTTTAAAATCCTCACAGTCACTCCGGCCGCTGCCCTGCTGGGCTGCAGCCACAACTTTCTGATCGTATTCCCTTCTGTCGGCTTCTCTATAGCAGGCCTGCAGATACATGCCGCTGCCGGTGCAGGCCGGCCTCTGGCCCAGCACATGGATCAACTCCTCGCTCATCGAATCTCTCCCCCCTATCAAGGTCAGATTACTGTCCATCTTGCAATCCACACATTAAGTATACTGTATCTGTCGGCTTTTATCAAAGGAAAGAACAGAGGAGTTTACCCGCCCCTTAAATTTTATCCGGCGGTAACCTCCTGGCAGAGCGGCTCAAAGCCATCTGCCCGCCACTTCAGCAGCATCGCTGATGGGAAGGTAACGCTCAAAAATACCTTTTCGATCATAGAGCCGGGCCAGCTGTTCATCTTTATCATCACAGTCTATTCCCTCCAGGAGTTCATCTCTGGGGAAGATATAGTCATTTATATATCCTTCTTCAAAGCCCATCTCGGCCAGGTTTTTAAGCTCCGCCAGCCTTAGATTCTTAGTCTCGGTGACCAAAATCCCCCAGATAAAGGAATCCTCCTCCCGCTCCAGACCCTCACGGTACAGGTAGGAAAAATAATCCTTCAGCTCTTCCCGCTCCAGCTGGCCGTCAGCAACCAGCATCACCAGAGTTTCCAGAGCAGCTGTGCGCGAGACATGAGAAATCCTCTCATCTTCGATTACATCTTTGAGGGCCCTGAGATCCCCATTATAAACGGAGAGGAGAACACGGGGCATATCCTCTGTCAGCACATCCCCCAGCACCGGATCAACTATTTTTTCCCGGTGAGATATTATCTCCAGGGCAAGAGGAAAAGCCCGCTCCTCGCCAAACCCGGCCAGAAGAAAGAGAGCATAGATAGGCAGCATGGAAACATTGGGAGTCTGTCCTTTCCCCCGCTCAGCCTTCTCTTCCATGCGGGAGGCGGTATCCTCAAGTACCCGGAGCAGATGGGGGGTAACATCCCCCGGGCGCTGCGAGGCCGCTCTGACAGCCGTGTAGAGCCTGGAGGTACTATCCTCATCGCGAAGAACCTCCATAACTCTCTCAATATCATCCTCGAGCAGTTCCTGCTCCAGATCTTGATCGATTCTCAGCTCCCTTTTCATCAGCTCCTCGCTCGTCTCATCCCTGTTCAGCACATACCAGCTTATCTCCTCATGAGGGATATAAAACCGGGCAAATCCCAAAAAGCCTTCAATATAGGGTGCTTCGTCCTGCAGACTCAGGCCTGGTATGCTCTGACCGGTGACCTCGACCGCTTTCTCCAGAACCGCAAAAGCCTCCGGTCTTCTGCCCGCTGTAGCCCGGGAGATAAATTCGTAAAATAAAATCTCCAGCTCATCCAGCCTTTCACTTTCCTCGGAGAGGATTTTTTCCACATCCTCCAGCAGCTCATCCTCTTTTTCCCCTTTGTCCCGGTCTATCTCCTCTTGATCCCGGGCCGTAAACTGCCAAAGCCTGGCGGTTAGCCTGGCCCGGACATCCTCCGGTAAAAAAGCAGGAGCAGCGAATACCCGGCCCAGCTGATTCCGCCATTCCTCTTTATTCAGTTCTCCCAGCCTGTCGATGATGTCGGCCAGCATGTGGGCAGCTCCCCGGGGCCTTTCGAGCATTTCTTTCTCCAGCCGGGCCTCAAACGAAAGAAATCCCTCCAGAAAATCCGGCCTCTGTTCATCGGCATCAGCTGCAGCTGCAGTCTGAAAGGGTGAATGGGGGGCCTCCTCACCGACAAGCCAGAGTTTAAAGGAAATCAGCCGTTCATAGGCCTGGATGGCCACCAGATCATCATAATCCGCAGCCAGCAGCTCTCCCCCATTATCAGCATCAGCTTTTGCGGCATAGATACTGTGGAGAAGCGACTTCAGCCGCTCCCCCATCTCCAGATCGGAAATGGCGGTGTTCACCTCGCGCAGCCCTCTCAGCAGCAGACGGAGTGTATCGACCTCCTGTTGCACCCTCTGTTTATTCTGCTCCTGACTGCCCCCGGCAGATAACATCTTCTTCAGCCGGCGGCGGGCTTCTTTTTCCTCTCCCCCTGAGATTTTGGCCAGCAGGCTCAGCAGAAACAGCTCACATTTTTCCTTTTCATACCTGCCCGGCTCACCGCTGAACTCAGGAGCGGCAAAGGAAAAACTCCCCCCCATCTTAACCACCTGCTCGCGGCGTTTGCACATATACATGCTCAAAGCTCGAAGTTTATGGAATTCAACCACATCGGCCAGATCATTCTTCTTCTGCTCAGAAAAATCATTTTCCCGGTTCCGGCGGCTCAGGTTGAGGGCATCAACATCCCCAATATCCTGATGGTTTACCAGCAGATCTCCGGCGGCATCCATCAGCTCATAATTATCACAGAGATAAAGCCAGCGCATACAGGCCAGAGGCAGGTTGACATCAGCGGATACAGCATTGATTTCTGCTTCTGGCCCGGCTTCCTCCACAATTTCCAGCATCTTCAGCAGCTTCTCTCCCCACTGATGAAGTGAAGAGGTATCAGCCCTCGAGCGGCCCATAACCGAGCAGAGCTTTTTTTCCAGCTCGATCCTCTCTAACTCCTCATGGGGTAGATCCTCCTCCCTGCGGCTGTGCCCTTCATACTTGCGCACATAAACCTCAAGAGCCAGCCGCCTGAACCTCTCGTCCCATAGAGCTTCTATCAGCTTCTCCTTCTCTTCAGCGATAAGCTCCCGGGAACCCAGGGCCTCCCATAGCATTTCTTCACCACGGGCGGAATCTCCCGCATTGAGTAGAGCAATCCCGTAATAGGCAGTCAGGCGAGGATTTTCCTCCCTGATATCTTCGCATTTCTGCAGCACTTCACCCAGTTCAGACCATCTGGCATCGGCAAACATCAGCTGACAGTATCTGTGAAGGAGCATATCCCTCATCTCCTCACCCTGCAGCCGCCACAGTCTCGCCAGAATCTCATCAGCTCTCTCCTTTTTGTTCAGATTAATACAGGCTACAGCCAGCACTTCCAGAAATCCAACGTCCAGAGGATAATCCCTGATGGCATCCTCCAGGGGAATAATGATCCTTCTTATTTTCAATCCATCCCTGTTACGGGGGCCGTCCGGAGCATCAAATAAGATATTCTCAACAGCCCGAATATACTGCTCTTTTTCACGCTCCGGCCTGACCCTGTCACAGCACTTTTTGTACTTTTGATTGCTGCCGCAGGGGCAGGGCTCATTGCGCCCCACTTTATAGCTGCGCGCAGGCCGATCCCGATCAAAATTTTCCCTGATTATATTTTTTAAAACTCTCATCATCGACATATTATCCCCTCCAGCTATAATTATAGAATATCTGCTGCAGTGCTGAAAGCCCAATTTCATAGAAATATAGTC
>CAYXAK010000097.1:0-6241 GCA_964462585.1 uncultured Halanaerobiaceae bacterium | reverse complement strand
TCCTCAATATATCAATCTGTTATCGGTATCAGTCCAATTTCATATAAAAACGCCTGTGTCTAAATTACCACATCTATTTAAATATTATCTTAACTAAATTGTAATACACTTAATCAATTTTGTCAAATATATTCTATGGCTGTGGTGCTCAATCCATTATCTGTAGTGGTTGAGGAAGGCTTTTTACAGGAAATGATGTCTTAGGGTGAGAGCAGGGTGATGCGCTGGATGAAAAGTCCCTGGGCCTTCACACAAGCACCACCCGGATATACACGCTTATTGTTGATGAAGAAATAGGAAAGGCGATGAAGGAGTTTAGGAGATCAGAGATGTGATGAAATGCTAAAAATTAGCAAAAACGAAAACGCTTCATCTTTCCCCGCGCAGAATGCCGGCAAAGTGATCGGGAAGATCCGATCGCTCAATGGCCTCTGCCGTTTTTTCATAATCATATCTAACCGTGCGTATTTCCAGTGACAGCTCATATTCTGCGACTCGGGCCAGCACATAGCTGACATCAGGGCTGTATTTACCCGCTATTCCCCGAAAACTTCTGGGCTTGCCGGCTGTTCCGTCATTTATGACTATACCCTCTTCCAGATAGCGTATATAGGGAAGGTGTGTATGGCCGCAAATCATAACATCCATCACATCTTCAGCAAAAAATCGTTCCAGACTGGAAGCCGGCCTGTCCACGTAGAGGTATTCATTGTTGCGGCGGGGACTGCCGTGCACCAGCTTAAAATGCCAGCCTGCCGCCTTCAATTCTCTGTTCTCCGGCAGAGAAGCCAGAAACTCACTGTTATCTGACTTGATCTGCTGCTGTGTCCAGCGCAGTGACTTCTGTCCCAGCTCCGCCTCCTCCGGATCCGAATAGGCACATCCGCAGTCATCCTTCTCATTTCCCACTCCATCATCATAATTCCCCATAATTGTTGGTATATCCCTCTCCCTTATCAGCTCCACAGTCTCATTGGGCCAGGGACCATAACCTACCAGATCCCCCAGGCAGTAAATTTCATCTGCCCCAGCATTGTCGATATCGGCCAGCACCGCTTTCAATGCGGGCAGATTGGCGTGGACATCGGAAAAGAAAGCAATAAATTTTGTATCACTCATTTTGTTATTCCCTCCTATTCTATTTTCCGGCCAGATTTAATTCAAAGCTGAAAGTAGACCCCTCTCCCGGTCTGCTTTCCACCCTCGGATAGGTCTCATGTCCGCGCAAAATATGCTTGACGATAGCCAGGCCCAGACCTGTACCTCCTTCTTTGCGGGAGCGGGCTCTATCCACACGATAAAACCTCTCAAATATTCTTTTCTGTTCACCGCTGCTGATGCCCATTCCGCTGTCTTCAACTTCAATTACAACACTGTCCTCCTTCACCTCAGCCCTGATGATAACCTGCCCGCCGGAAGGGGTGTACTTAATGGCGTTATCGACCAGATTAAATAATGCCTGTTCTATCTGACTTTCCACCAGCATCACCGGGGGAATATCTACTGGATAATCCGGTATGAGTTTTATCTCTTTCTGAGCTGCTTTTTCCTGCAGACGCTGAAAGACCCTGTCCATAACAGCTACAATATCACCGGGGGCAATCTCCGCTTTTTTACCTTCCAGCCGGGATAGCTGCAGTAAATCCTCGATCAGCTCAGACATATGATCTGTTTCCTGTCTGATTATGCTGAGAAATCTGTCCCTGGTTTCAGCATCGGGATCACTTTCCAGCAGGGTATCGAGATAACCTCTGAGGGAGGTGAGTGGGGTCTTGAGCTCATGAGAGACGTTAGCCACAAATTCCTGGCGCACCTTCTCCAGCTCTTTCAGCTCGGTGATATCGGTGAGGGATATTATTCCCCCGGGATTTCCCTTTTTTTCTTCTTTCAGACTGCAGTAATTTAGCCGCAAAATCTTCTTCTGCGGGGTATGAACTGTTATCTCCAGTTCCTCACTGGAATCATCCAGGAAAGAATCATCAAGCATCTGCAGGAGTTCATGATGCCTGATAACCTTTGATATTTTCTGGCCTGCAATCTCCTCATCTTCAGATATGCCAAGCTTCTGACGGGCTGCTCTGTTAATCATCATGACCCTTTTATTTTCATCGAAGGCTATGATTCCATCTCCCACACTGGAGAGAATAGCCTCACGCTTATTATTTTCAGCAGTCAGCTCTTCGATTTTTTCCTCAAGATTATCTGCCATCCTGTTAAAGCTTCTCTTCAGCACCGCCAGTTCACGGCTGGTGGCCTCCATCTTCAGCTGCTGGCTGTAATTTCCCCTGCTTATATTTCTGACCATTCCGCTCATTCTGGCCAGAGGAGAGGTGAGTCTTCCGGCAAGCCAGAAAACAATTCCCGACACCGCGGCCAGAATGATGACCATAAAAATTAAAAAATTTTGTCTATGCCTGCTTAAAATTTCATTTATTGCAGTAAGGGGACGGGCAACACGCACAAATCCCACCAGCTCATCACCTTCACTCAGAGGGAGGGCCAGATAAAAATACTCCTGCTGGAGTGTATCACTGTATCTGCTCGCCTGCCCCGGTTCCCCCTGCGGACTGTTGATGGCCCGCAGAATTTCCGGTCTATCATCATGCAGATCCATATCTGCAGCCGCATTGTGGCTGTCGGCAATTACTCTCCCATCAGCTGCTATCAGAGTGAACCTTCTGCCCGTTTTTTCTCCCAGCTCAGCCAGCTTTTCCTCCCACAGCTGACTGACACCCGCGGAAAAATCAATTTCATTCAGGGCCAGGCCCCGGGCTTCACTGGCAAGATTTTCACCCAGCTGCTCCAGATAAAATTCTCTCAGACTGCGCTGATAATATATAAAAATTGCCGATACTATGAGCAGCTGCACCAGAAGAAATACGATGAGCATCTGAATTTTAAAGCTGAAATCACTCCAGTTCTTCAAATTTATAACCCACCCCTCTAACTGTAGTTATGAAATCAGCGGGTATCTTGGACCGCAGTCTGCGGATGTGAACATCGACCGTCCTGGTGTCACCAAAATAGTCATAGCCCCATATTCTATTCAGCAGCATATCACGTGTCATTACTTTATTGGGATTGGACATTAATAATTTGAGCAGCTCAAATTCCTTGGGAGTAAGATCGATCCTCCTGTCTTCGTATTCAACCTGATAGCTTTCAGAATCCAGGCTCAAAGGCCCGGAGACGATAACACCGTTACGGTTTGAATCATCTGCAGTAGCAGCACCCTTTTCATAGACCCGCCGGAGAACTGCTCTGACCCTGGCTACCAGCTCGCGGGTGCCGAATGGTTTGGTTATATAATCATCAGCCCCCAGCTCCAGACCCACAACTTTGTCAGTCTCCTCATCGCGGGCTGTCAGCATGATGATGGGAATCTGCCGGAATTTATCAGAGCTTTTCAGTCTGCGGCAGAGTGTGAAACCGTCTATTTCGGGCAGCATCAGATCAAGAATAATAAGATCGACATCTTTTTCTTCCACCATCTCTTCGGCCTCCCGCCCATCGGCAGCCGTCAGGATCTCGTAACCCTCCTGGCTTAAATTATAGCTGATGAGCTCCCTGATATTTTTCTCATCATCTACCACAAGAATTTTGCGGCCCATGCTCCCCCTCCTCATTTCATCACCTCATCCAGCTCTGCTGATTATATTATATAACATATTGACACTATAATTCTAATTAATAATCCGTCCGCTTACCCGTGGCTGCATATATGAGCTTTTCACAGATGTTGGTGGTATGATCTCCTATTCTCTCCAAAAATCGACTTATAAAAATAAGCCTCACAGCCTGCTCCAGATTGCTGCAGTCCTTCATCATCATCGTTATAAGCTCCTTCAGTATCCGCTCATCACAGCGATCGATTTTCTCATCCTGACGGGCCAGCTCTTCAGCCATCGCGGCATCCATCCCGGTAAAAGCTTCCAGGCTTTCGTGCAGGCGGGTGATAGCAGTCTCCGCCATGAGTGGGATATCCTCAAGCGGTTTAATCAGCTTCTGCTCGCCTATTTCCAGAACCATCTCTGCTATATTAACCGCATGATCGCCTATACGTTCGAGATCGGTGGCAATCTTGGAAATAGCTGAAATGATCCTCAGATCACCGGCCACAGGCTGCTGAAGAGCTGTGAGTTTGATGCACTCTTCTTCAATTTCCCTCTCCATCTCATCAATTTTTTCATCATCATTCACCACCTGCCGGGCCTTTGACATATCGCGTTCCTGTAAAGCTTTTACACTCCGGTCAACCGCCTCCTCAACTCTGCTTGCCATATTGAGCATTTTCCGGTTTAAATCCTCGAGCCTTTCCTCATAATGTTTTCTCATTATCATAATCCTCCCGCTGCATTATTAGCCAAACCTCCCGGTAATATAGTCTTCTGTGCGCTGATCATCGGGTCTTTCGAAAATTTTGTCCGTAGGACCGTATTCCACAACCCGCCCGAGCCAGAAAAAAGCGGTGCTGTCGGAAATCCTGGCCGCCTGCTGCATATTGTGGGTGACGATGATTATGGTGTAGTTCTTCTTCAACTCGGTGAGAAGATCCTCGATTTTAGCGGTGGCCTGCGGATCCAGGGCGGAGGCCGGTTCGTCCAGCAGGATAACATCTGGTTTTACCGCAATCGCCCTGGCAATACAGAGCCTCTGCTGCTGTCCTCCTGATAGATCAAGTGCTGACTGATTGAGCCTGTCACTGACTTCCTCCCAGAGAGCCGCAGCTTTTAGGCTCTCCTCCACAATTTCATCCAGTTCATCCCTGTCCCTGATGCCGTGTATTCTGGGGCCGTAGGCAACATTATCATATATGCTTTTGGGAAAGGGGTTGGGCTGCTGAAAGACCATTCCCACCCTTTTTCTCAGTTCGACCACATTGTAGCCATTTTCATAAATATCTTCACCGTCCAGCATCACACTTCCTTCCACACTGGCCTCCTTTATCTCGTCATTCATGCGGTTGAGCGAACGCAGAAATGTGGACTTCCCGCAGCCTGAAGGCCCGATAAGTGCTGTTATTTCTCGGCAGTCAATTTCCATGCTGATATCATCCAGGGCCTGCTCGCGATCATAATATACACTGAGATTTTCAATCTTAAGCTTGCAATTTTCTCTGTCTGTCATCGAATTCACCTCCTTAAACCTGCAGACTTTTATCTTCTGTAGCGGCGCGAAAGTTTTTCGCGCAGAATGATAGCACCAATATTCAAAATCAGGACCAGAATAATTAAGACCAGGGCCGTGCCGTAAGCTATGGGTCTGACGCGAGAAATATCATGGTGCTGTGTGGCCAGAATATAAAGGTGATAGGGCAGCGCCATGAACTGACTGAAAGGAGAGTCGGGCAGATGGGGATGCAAGAAGGCAGCTCCTGTAAAGAGTATCGGAGCCGTCTCACCGGCCGCTCTGGCCAGTCCCAGAATGGAACCTGTAAGCATACCTGGCACTGCCGGGGGCAGAATACAGGTTCTTATCATCTGCCAGCGGGTCGCTCCCAGTGCCAGCGCGCCCTGACGATAGGAATCGGGCACTGATTTTAAAGCTTCTTCACTGGCCGTAATAGTAACCGGCAGGGTCATGATTCCCAGTGTCAGTCCGGCGCTGAGCAGTGACAGCCCAAAACCAAAATAGTTTACGAAGATGGCCACTCCGAACATTCCGAATACTATGGAGGGCACACCCGCCAGATTTCTGATCGACATTCGAATCAGACGGGTGAGTTTCCCCTGGCTGGCATACTCGCTGAGATAGATCCCTCCCATAACGCCCAGCGGAACTGCAACTAAAGCTGTTATAAGGGACAGATAAAAGGTGCCGGCTATGGCCGGAAATATACCTCCTGCCGTCATACCCTGGCGGGGAGGAGAACTCAAAAACTCCAGATCTATAACACCTCCACCTTTTAAAATAATATCACCGAGCAGAAAAATCAGAACAGCCAGCACCAGCAGGGCAGAGGTTCTCAGTGTCCAGAATCCCAGCCGCTGTTTCCAGTTCTGCATTTTTATTCACCCCTCCGATAGCGGTGCAGTATAATATCTGAAGCCAGATTGACCATAAAGGTCATGATAAATAGCACCAGT
This sequence comes from uncultured Halanaerobiaceae bacterium, assembly GCA_964462585.1. Classification (GTDB taxonomy): domain Bacteria; phylum Bacillota; class Halanaerobiia; order Halanaerobiales; family Halarsenatibacteraceae; genus Halarsenatibacter. Next base: position 155 of record CAYXAK010000097.1, on the reverse strand, counting down.
CCGATGACAAAAAGAGCATGATAGTGTTCTGTATAATAGGGAACCTCACCCAGCTCTATGGCGATGGTGGCAGTCATGGTCTGTAAGGAATCGAAAAAACTGCCCGGCATACGCGGGGCATTGCCCGTGGCCATAAGCACAGCCATCGTTTCTCC
>CAYXAK010000096.1:0-6328 GCA_964462585.1 uncultured Halanaerobiaceae bacterium | reverse complement strand
TCACCCGAAGGTGCGCTGCCACAGCCTGCTGATAAGATCGATAACAGCATGGAGATATATGATAATGAGATACTTATAGATGTGGAGACACTCAATATCGATTCGGCCAGCTTCACCCAGATCGAGGATGAGGCCGGCGGGGATGAGGAGAAGATCGGAGAGAAAATAATGGAGATTGTGCAAAAGAGAGGCAAGATGCACAACCCTGTTACAGGTTCAGGGGGGATGCTGATAGGCCGTGTGGCCGCTGTGGGCTCTGAACTGAAAGACCGTGATCTGGAGGTTGGTGACCGCATTGCCACACTGGTCTCACTCTCACTTACCCCCCTCAAACTGGATAGAATTACCGAAATAAGGTCGGAGGTGGATCAGGTCGATGTTGAGGGAAAGGCAGTTTTATTCGAGAGCGGCATCTATGCCCATCTGCCCGAAGATATGACGGATACGCTGGCTCTGGCCGTTCTGGATGTGGCCGGTGCCGCCGCCCAGACAGCCAGACTGGTCGATCCCGGTGACAGGGTGCTGATAATCGGGGCCGGGGGCAAATCAGGTCTTTTATGCCTGCACGAGGCTAAAAAGCGGGCCGGTGTGACAGGTCAGGTGCTGGGCATGGGACACAGCGATGCCAGCACGGAGCGCATAATCGAGACCGGATTGGCCGATGAGGTTCTCCAGGCCGATGCCACAGAGCCCCTTGATGTCTATCAGCTGGTGGAGGATAAAACAGGGGGAGAACTTGTAGATGTGGTCATAAACTGCGTCAATATCCCCTCCACCGAGATGGCCTCCATACTGGCCTGCCGCGAGGGGGGCATGATCTACTTCTTCAGCATGGCCACCAGCTTTACAGGAGCTGCCCTGGGGGCAGAGGGTGTGGGCAAAGATGTTGAGATGCTGATAGGAAACGGCTATACCAGAGGCCATGATCTCATATCACTGCAGATTCTGCGCGAGAATGAGAAGCTCAGGGAGATTTTTGCCGGCATTTATGGCTGAACACCCGCAATAATAATCAATGTTTATTCCCGGGCTGGCAGACCAAAGCCCGGGAATTTTTTTGACTAAACTAATTTAATGTATTATAATATAGACCAATGAACGCACAAAAGATCCGTATAGCAACACAAAAACATAAGAGGAGGAGAAAGCAGATGAGCAGAAAAAAGTTGATCGTTTTGCTGTTGCCTGTTCTGGTGCTGGGACTCACTCTCACGGCCGGTGCTGAAGCCATACCCGAGATTGAGATTATGACCACCACGGAAGCCTATGATCCCATCCGCTATGAAGCGGCCTTTTTAATCCAGGAGAGCTGGGAGGAACTGGGGCTTGAAGTGGATGTGCGGCCCACGGAGTTCAGCACACTAATCGAGACATTCTATGATGAGCAGGACTTTGAGGTCGCTATAGCCGGCTGGTCGGGCAGGGTGGAGCGTCTGGATCCCCAGCATTTTCTGGGCACACTTCATTCCGAACAGACTGATCTGGGAGGCAATAATCCCGGCGGCTATATGAATACCAGAGTCGATGAGCTATTTTACCTGCAGGAGAGGGAATTCGATATGGATCAGCGCCGGGAATATGTACATGAGATTCAGGAGATCGCCACCTCCGAACAGCCCGTCAATATTCTCTTTTACAGGGATGAGGTTCTGGCCTATAACATGAACAAATTTGAGGGCTTTAATCCCATGCCGGGTGAGGGCATCTACACAGAATGGCTGCCCTTTGACGTCACCCCTCTCACCGATGATGAGACTGTAACCATCGGAACCAGTCAGGAACCGGACACCATAAACCCCCTGGATTCCACAACAGTCTGGGGCTGGAAGTTTATGCGGCTTTACTATGATAAACTGGTACGCCTCACAGCCGATGTGGAGCCCGAGCCCTGGGCGGCAGAATCTGTGGATAGCATAGCCGAGGATACCATAGAGGTTGTGCTGCGCGATGATATGACATTCCACGACGGTGAACCCGTGACTGTGGAGGATGTCAAATTCTCCTATGATTACTATCGCGAGCAGGATTTTCCCTATTTCCGTCCCTTCTATCAGCCGCTGGATTATGTGGAGATTGTCGACGATGACACACTCCACTTCGTGCTGGAGGAGCCTGTGGCCAACTTCATAACTGTTACCATGAGTCAGATACCGATACTTCCCCAGCATGAATGGGAGGATATCGAAGTGGCCGAGGATCTGGGCCCCGATGAAATTCCGACCATCGGCAGCGGTCCCATGAAATTTGAGAGCTTCGATGCCGGTGAATACAAGGCGCTTTCCACCTATGAGGATCATTTTGCCGCTGACGATATCGATATTGCCGGCATCGACTATATCATATATGCCGATGCCGAGGGTGTCTTCACCGGTCTGGTCACGGAGGAAGTGGACATGAACGCCTGGAGGCTGGAGCCCGGACACATCGAGCCGGCCGAAGATGAAGATCATCTGGCCGTAGTAAGCGTTCCCGATCACGGCTACTATCATATGACATATAATCTCAGAGAAGAGCCCTTCGGCGACATGGAATTCAGAAGAGCTCTGGCCCATTCCATACCCAAGGATACTTTCGTAGATGTGCTGCTCGACGGACTGGGTGAGCCGGGCAATTCCGTCATTGCGCCCTCGAATGCCTTCTGGCACAATCCAGATGTGGAAGATTTTGAATATGATCTGGATCTGGCCCGGGAGAAGCTGGAGGATGCCGGATATTATATCGAAGACGGCAGGCTGCATTTCCCCGAAGAATAAAGCCCGGAATTTGAAGTTCGACCTCTTTGAACCGAGTTAATCCCTTAAATAATGCGGGGGGCTGTTTCTGCCCCCCTCTTCTTTAATTTGTCCCGGAATTATCCGTAAATCCAACTTCTGCTGTAAGAGGTGAATTATATGAACAGAAAAAATTATATCATACGCAGACTCCTGCAGATGCTGTTATCATATCTCATCATATTAACCGGACTTTTCTTTCTGTTCAGGCTGGCTCTGCCTGACCCCACGGCCGCCCTGGTGGTTGAGGGGCTCTCCGAGGAGGCCAGAGAGATGGTCAGAGCCAGATTCGGCCTTGATCAGCCTCTGTGGAGGCAGTATATAAACTATCTCGTCAACTTTGTCCGGGGTGAGCTGGGCCTTTCCTTCCACTACAGGGCACCTGTTTTTCCCATCCTCATCGACAGACTTTTGAATACACTGGCCCTGATGATACCGGCAATATTTGTATCCTACCTGCTGGGGCCTATGCTGGGAGTTTTTCTGTCCTGGAAGAGAGGAAGCAGGGCCGAATTCACCGGGATAGTGGGCGGACTGGTTATGAGGTCAGCCCCTCTTTTCTGGACGGGAATGATATTTGTCATGGTCTTCGGCATCTGGCTGGGAATCTTCCCCACCAGCGGCATGAGAACTCTACCCTATGAGGCTGCTCATTTTTTCGATAAGATCTTCACACTCGATTTTCTCTGGCATCTGATACTGCCGATGCTGACAGTGGCCATATATTATCTTGGTCTGCCCATGCTCATAATGCGCAACACCATGCTGGAGGTTATGGGCGAGGACTTCATAGAGCTCTGTCAGGCCAAGGGTCTGAGCGAGCGCAAAATAATGTATCGCCATGTGGCCAGAAATGCCCTCCTCCCTGTTGTAACTCAGGCTGCCATCACCATAGGTCTGGCAGTGGGAGGACAGGTGGTTGTGGAGGTGGTCTTCTCCTGGCCGGGACTGGGCCGGGAGATTGTACAGGCGGTGAGGACCAGTGATTTTCCCATGGCCCAGGGGGCATTTATGATGATGTCCGGTCTGGTGCTGATCATGAACTTTCTCGCCGATATGCTCTACAGCTATCTGGATCCCCGGGTTGGCCGGGAAGGAGGCGGTGAATAGACAATGGCAGATAGAGAACAGAGATCGCTGAAGGAGAGACTTTCCTATCTAAAGCCCTATCTGGATTCTGTGCTGGAGCCGGCTAAGATCATCTGGCAGGATCCTCTGGGGCGAGCAGGGGCTATCATATTCACGGTGATAGTGCTGATAGCCGTATTTGCACCCCTTCTGGCCACTCATAATCCCCATGAGATGAACGAGAGAATCGAAGGGAGTATAATCCCCTTTTATGGGGCGGGAGAATGGGAGGACTATGAGATCATAGGAGAAGACCCCATAAATGATCTGGCCGCAGGTCAAAATATCACAGCGGCCATAACTGAAGCTAATGAAGTGATCATTCTCGGTCCCGGCGGTGAATGGGAGTCAGAGAACCTGAATATAACGGGAGAAATCAAAGCCATCACAATTTCGGGTGAGGAGATTTTGCTGGCCGGAAGTGGTGGCGAGCTTTTGTCCCGCCGGGGGGGAGAATGGACAGGAGAGGATCTGCCCGGAGATCAAACCATATATGGACTCTCCTCTTCTCCTGACGGTGAAGTGCTGGCGGTGGGTGAGGAAGGAGCCATCTACCTCCGCTCCGACCGTGAATGGAGCCGCATTGAGAGCGGCAGTGAAAGATCATTAAATGCGGTCAATTTTTCCGGAGCCGGAGAGGCTGTAATTGTAGGCGACAGGGGTACAATATTTCACTATCGGGAAGGAGAGCTGACTGACCCCGATTATGCTGGTTTTCAGGATGAGACCTTTCGCGATCTGCTGGCCGTGGACTATCATGATTCAGGTATGGCCTTTGCAGTGGGCCAGAGAGGAACGATCATGGGCTTTGATGGTGAGAGCTGGTCCAATATGGAAAGCGATACCTCCAGAGAACTGCGGGGTATTGCCATTTTTGCAGAGGATAGCGCTTATACAGTGGGATATAGAGGAGTTATGCAGCAGTATGATGGAGAGGGCTGGAGCTCGCTGGATAGAATAACCAGGCGGGGTTACCGGGGAATTACCGCCGGCGAAGGTGATAATCCGGGTTTTATATACGGTGTTGACCCCTATGTGAACGAGCTGGCAGCCCCGTCCTCAGAGCACTTTTTTGGCACCACCCATCTGGGCCGGGATATCTGGAGTCAGGTGGTATACGGTTCCCGCACAGCTCTGATGGTGGGCATAATCGCCGCCCTAATGGTAAATATACTCGGTTTCACGGTGGGCCTCATCTCCGGATATTATGGGGGCAGAGTTGACAGCCTGCTGATGAGGCTGGTGGATATCATGTATGGCATGCCCCTGGAACCCTTTGCCATTGTGCTGGTATTGATTTTCGACCCCGGTCTTTGGATAATAATTCTGGCCATAGGTCTTCTCACCTGGCGCACGAATGCCCGGGTCATACGCTCCCAGGTCCTGTCTCTGGCCAAACGCCCCTTCGTCAAGGCGGCCAGAGTGGCAGGTGGAAGCAATATCAGAATAATGCTGGTTCATATAGCCCCCAATGTTCTGCCTCTGGCCTTTCTGCAGCTGGCGGTGGCCATGGGTTATGCCATCACAGCTGAGGCCACGCTGAGCTTTCTGGGGCTGGGCCCTCCCCGTGTTTACAGCTGGGGAACGATACTGCACGCAGCCCGGCTATCCGGGGCCTGGCGCACTGCCTGGTGGTGGGTTATACCGCCCGGAATATTCATATCAGCCACGGTGGTTTCGGTCTTCCTCATCTCCCGAGCAGTCGAAGTTCTGACAAATCCCCGCCTGAGAGGAGGCAATCAAAGTGCTCCTGAACCTGAAGAATCTGAAGACACACTACCGCATGGACAATAAAAACATCAAAGCAGTCGATGGGATATCGCTTAGCCTTGAGAGTGGAGATAATCTGGGGCTGGTCGGCGAGAGCGGCTGTGGCAAGACAACGCTGGCCAAATCAATCAACAGGATACTGCCCGACAATGGAGGAATAGTCTCCGGAGAGATAAACTTTCAGGGTCAGGATCTCACCAGGCTGTCAGAAGAGGAGCTAAATGATATACGCTGGCAGGAGATATCGATGGTTACCCAGAGCGCCATGAACGCACTCAATCCTGTCTATAAGATCGGCAACCAGATGGTAGAAGCCTTCAAGGCCCACACGGATATAACCAGGGAGGAAGCCCTGAAAGAGTCAGCCCATCTTTTTTCACTGCTGGGACTGGAGGAAAGCCGCCTGCAGGATTATCCCCACCAGCTCTCCGGAGGTATGAAGCAGAGGGTGGTCATAGCCATGGCTATGGCCCTGGAGCCCTCACTTATAATAGCCGATGAACCGACCACGGCTCTGGATGTGGTGGTACAGGATGGAATTCTGCGTCAATTTTTAGAGCTGCAGGAGAGGATAGAGTCATCGCTGATAGTTGTCACACACGATATCTCGGTCGTGGCCGAGATATGCCAGAGAGTGGCGGTTATGTACGCCGGCCATC
>CAYXAK010000095.1:0-6385 GCA_964462585.1 uncultured Halanaerobiaceae bacterium | reverse complement strand
TTGGAGACCAGGTTTAGTCCGTCGATGAGCGGTGTGATAAAGGCGGCATCAGCTGCCAGATAATAAGGGATCAATTCTTCCTGGGGCAGGCTGTCCCAGAAATAGCAGATTGGCTCCCAGGGCACGGTCTGAAAACGGCCGTTAATCTCTCCCACTGTCCTGTCGATCTTTTCCCTCATCTTCTGATATTCGGGTATATCGGTGCGGCTGGGCGCCACCCGCTGTATGAGGACGATCTCCTCTCTGTATTCCGGATAGAGATCGAGGAGTTTCTCTATAGCTTTAAGCCGGGGTACGATGCCTTTGGTATAATCCAGGCGGTCGATGCCTATCAGCAGGTGTTCTACATCATAATACTCTCTGATTCTCTCCGCTTCCTCTCCGATCTCATCTTTTTCCGCCATAGAGGAGAAATAATCGTAATCTATACCGAGGGGTATGGCTGTGAGCCTTGTGGTCCGGCCCTGATAGTGGACGAGATTTTGCTCCCAATCGACTTCAGCGCCGCTGCGCAGGGCGGTCTGCAGAAAATTATGGAGATATGTGGTATTGTGGAAGCCCAGAAGATCGCTGCCCAGAAGACCTTCCAGCAGCTCCTGGCGCCAGGGAATGGCGGAGAATATCTCGGCAGCGGGCCAGGGTATATGCCAGAAATGAGCTATTTTAGCAGAGGGCATCTTTTCTCTGATCAGGCCGGGAACGAGACAGAGCTGATAGTCCTGGACCCAGATCCAGTCTTTCTCACAGGCATCTTCCAGAGCAGCCCGGGCATACTTTCTGTTCACCCGGCGGTACTTTTCCCAGCTGTCAGGTGAAAAGCTGGCTCTTGTCACGAAGTTGTGGCTTATGGGCCAGAGTGTGGAGTTGGAAAAGCCGTAATAAAAGCCCTGAACTTCCTGCTGGCTTAAGTTCAATCTCTTCAGAGTATAACCATCTTCATCCGGCACCTGAACGGTATTGTCCTCATCCACCATCTCAAAATCGGCCTCACCTCTTCCCCAGGCCACCCAGAGTCCCTTCTCTTCCTGCATAAGAGGATCGAGCCCTGTGGTCAGGCCTCCGGGCTGTTTTTCCTGGACGATCTCCCCCTGATTATCTTCATGGGCATAGGGTTCAGCATTGGAGATGAGTATGAGTTTGCCGGAACTCATCTTTTCCCCTCCGCTTTTTCAAAATTTTTGTTTTTCCTGCATTTCCATTATAATTATAGGTGAAAAAACAATCGATATCAATCCATTAGAGTGCTGAGGAGGCCGATAACATGAAAGATGAAAAAATGGCAGGAAAGATCAGCAGAGCGGCCGAGATCATAGCCGGCTCAGACCATCTTCTGGCCTTTACCGGAGCCGGAATTTCGGCCGAGAGCGGTGTGCCGACCTACAGAGGTCCGGAAGGGCTCTGGAATAAGTACGATCCCGGGGAGACAGCGACACTGAGCGCCTTCAAAGATCAGCCGGAAAAATTCTGGGATTTCATCAGGGATATGATGGTGGATAGGGAGATAGAACCCAACCCGGCTCACCGCATTCTGGCGGACTGGGAGAAATTCGGTCTGCTGCAGGGGGTCATAACCCAGAATATTGATCTGCTGCACCGGAGGGCGGGCAGCGAATGTGTGTTTGAGCTGCACGGTTCACTGGGGGAAGCCAGCTGTTATGATTGCGGCCGGGATTACAGCTGGGAATGGCTTGAGGATATACTGGGCCGGGATGATATACCCTCATGCCAGAACTGCGGCAGCAGCCGGATCAAGCCGGATGTGGTCTTTTTCGGTGAGATGCTGCCCGGTGATATACTGCGCCGGGCGGAAGAGGAAGCTGTAAAGTCTGATGTGATGATAGTTATAGGCTCTTCGCTGGCGGTGCATCCGGCCGCCTCCCTGCCGCCGCGAGCCAGAGACACCGGGGCTGAATTGATCTATATAAATGCCGACAGAGGAGAGATGCCGGAGATATTTGATGTTATTCTGCAGGGCAGTGCCGGTGAGATAATGCAGAAGCTCGACGCTGAGATCGATCGTCTTTGAGAGGCCCCCACAGAAACTTCGAACAGAAGTTTGCAATAGTCCTCCTGCTGTGGTAAAATAGCCCTGTCACTTAACGATGGCGGGGTGATAAGAGGATGGAAAAGAGAAACAGGAAAAAATGGATATCGCTGCGGCTGGTCGATCACACCCGTGTGATGGAAAAGCTTAAAGAGAGGCGGGAAAAAGTCAGGCAGGACCGGGGTAAAAATGGCTCATCCGCTCCGGATCAGAGGGATGAAAAAATACAGCTGCTGCGGTCTCTCTGCCAGGCCTGGCAGGAGGATCTGGAGGTCGAGATTCACCACAGCCAGGACGGTCACCTCCGCTGCTGTAAGGGCAGGATAGAGCTTTTGCGGCGGGAGGACCCATCTGTCATAATGAAGAGCGGAGAGCGCCTCAATCTAGAGGATATAAAAGCTGTGGGGCCTGCTGGAGGTTAAAAACTTACTTGACTGAAGGCCATATCTATTCTATCATTTAACCATATCAGGTGCATATGGAGGAATTATGATGTCTGTGCTGAAGATGGAAGATGTGAGCTTTTCCTATGAAGAGGATATGGTGGTGGAGAATATAAGTTTTTCTTTGAACGAGGGGGATTTTGCCGCCTTTATAGGCCCCAATGGTTCGGGCAAGAGCACGGTTATCAAGATGCTTCTGGCCCAGCTTACTCCTGACAGCGGCCGTGTGGAGCTGCTGGGCAGACCCGTATCAGCAGGGCAGGACTGGACTGAGGTGGGATATATATCCCAGCAGGTGAGAGAATTCAATCAGAGTTTTCCGGCCACGGTGCGCGAGATAGTGGGCAGCAACCTCTACAGCGAGATGGGCTTCTTTCATTTTCTCAACAGCAGTCTGAGCCGGAAAATCCGTTCGGCCCTGGAACTTGTCGATATGGAAGAATTTATCGACAGGCGCATAGGCAATCTTTCCGGCGGTCAGCAGCAGCGGGTCTTTATAGCCCGAATGATGGTCAATGATCCCCGGCTCATACTGCTCGATGAGCCCCTTTCCGGTGTTGATATCAGGACACAGGACGAGTTCTATCATATTGTAGGGGATATAAACAGGAGATTGAATAAGACGGTGGTGATGGTCTCGCATGATGTCAATATCATAGGCAGCCAGGCCAACTATGTTGTCTGTTTTGAGGAGGGCCGGGCTCATCTGCACAGGGCGGATGAGTTCGACTTTGAAGATTATCTCGAGAGCCTGCGCGATTCGAATCTGCGGCTCGTGCCGGACCATGAACATTAATATGGAGGAATAGATAATGGAATTTCTGGGATACAGATTTATGCAGAGGGCCCTGCTGGCCGGAAATATGGTCGGCATCATAGCACCGGCTGTCGGTGTCTTTTTGAATCTGCGCCGGCTCTCCCTGATCGGACACACACTCTCACATGTGGCCCTGGCCGGTGTAGCCCTGGGGCTCTTTCTGGGGATATTCCCGGTCTATACAGCTCTGGTGGTATCTGTTCTGGCCGCTCTGGCGGTCGAGAGGCTGCGTCAGAACTATGAGGACTATGCCGAGCTGGCTCTGGCTGTCATTCTGGCCGCAGGCATGGGACTGGCCGTCATATTGATTTCGGCCGCCGGTCAGACTGCGGGAGTGCACAGCTATCTCTTCGGAAGCATATCACTTGTAGGAACCCGGGATATCTATACGATAGCACCGCTGTTTTTTCTGATAATCTTCATACTCGCCCGCTATTATTACGGATTTTTCTTTCTGGCTTTCAACGAACATGAAGCAAGGCTGGGCGGTGTGCCGGTGAAATTTCTCAATATAATATTCATGGTCATAGTCTCCATAACCGTGGCTCTCTCCATCCGCATAGTGGGAGCACTTCTGATCTCCTCCCTGATCACAATCCCCGTGGCCGCGGGGATGCAGCTGGGAGGGAGTTTCCGCTCAACACTGGCGGCCAGCATAGCCGCCAGCCTCATCTCGGTCAACTCCGGTCTAATTATCTCCTTCTATCTGGATCTGGCTCCAGGTGGAACCATAATACTGATAAACGTATCTTTGTTGCTGCTTTTGATCGGGGGAAGAAAGCTATCCGCCCTCTTTTAAACAGGAAAGGAGGAGCTGAGAATGCTATCGAGAAGGGATTTTCTCAAGGGCATGCTGGCTGTTACGGCCGGACTTACGGTGGGTGAAGCCACGGCAGGCGATCTGGAGAATAAAACACTGCAGGCCTCTGAACTTCCCCGACGTCCTCTGGGTGATACAGGTCATGATGTCAGCCTTTTCAGCCTGGGAGGTGAGGCCACCGTGGAGAGAGAGGACCGCAGGGAGGAGGCGGTGGAGATAATTAACAGAGCTCTGGATGAAGGTGTCAACTATATCGATACCTCTCCCTCTTACGGAGATGGTTCCAGTGAAGAGAATATAGGCCGGGTGATGGCTTCCAGACGGGAGGAAGTCTTCCTGGCCAGCAAGACACATGAGCGCGGCTATGACGGTACCATGAGGCTTATCGAGGGCAGTTTAGAGCGCCTTCAGACCGATTATCTTGACCTCTATCAGCTCCATACCATCAGGACGGAGGAGGATTTAGAGCAGATATTTGCCGATGATGGGGCCATACACGCAATGGAAGAGCTCAGAGACGAAGGCGTCATCGAAAATGTGGGCATCACAGGTCATTATGATCCAGATGTCCTGCTGCAGGGTATAGAAGAATACGATTTTGACTCCATACTCATGTCATTAAACGCTGCGGATGTGCACTCCCACCCCTTCCAGGATGAGCTTCTGCAGGAAGCAGTCGAGCAGGAGCTGGGCATAGTGGCCATGAAGGTTATGGCCAGAGGACGTCTTCTGGGCGGAGAAGGCCTGGAGAATGTGCGTCAGGCCCTTGATTATGTCTGGAGTCTTCCAATCTCCACGGCGATTGTGGGGATCAGCGATATATCACAGCTGGAGGAAAATATTGCCCTCGTTCGTGAGTTCTCCAGTTTGTCAGCTGAAGAGATGATGGAGATCGAGGGGAGAACAGCAGCCGTAGCGGAGGATGGAAATTTCTTTAAATTCAACTGGTAACGGGGAGATATGATTTCTGGATGGAAACACTTATGGCAGCATTTATCACAATATTTTTTGCCGAGATGGGTGATAAGACACAGATCGTCACACTGCTCATGGCTTCATGTCATTATCCCCTCCAGGTCTTCCTGGGAGCTGTTTCCGCTCTCACAGTTGTGACGGGGCTGGCTTCTGGTCTGGGCAGCCTCTTTCCGGTTCTTATTCCGGGTGAGATCATAGCTGTGCTGAGCGGAGTTCTTTTTATTGTTATAGGTGTTATCACCTATCTGCGCAGGAACAGTGCGGAAAATATCAGCAGGGATATAACCTGCCGCAGCCAGGCTTTTTTGCAGACATTTGCGCTGATCTTCCTGGCGGAGATGGGGGATAAAACACAGCTTATGACCATGAGCCTTGCGGCTGTGACGGGCAGACCGCTGCTGGTATTTCTGGGCGCTGTTTCTGCCCAGCTGATCAATCACGGCCTGGCGGTCTTTCTGGGGGACAGAATTTTCTCGCGGTTTTCACGTCCCCGTCTGCAGCTGATTTCGGCATTTGTCTTCATCGGGCTGGGTATGATCATCATTGTCACAAATTCATTATAACCAGCAATCAGTTATGATCACAGGGCAGGAGGTTATGGAGATGAAAACCAAAATTGACATGGAGAAGATCAAAGGCTGGTGCAGAGAGGTGGGTGAGTATCAGCTCGATAATTTTCAGAAGCGTGTAGATGTTTCCAGCAAGGAGCAGAAGATAAACCTGGTCTCCGAGGTCGATAAGAAGTCGGAGGAGATGCTGCTGGAGGCCATCAATTCAGCCTATCCCGATCATGCCGTTCTGGCTGAAGAGGGGGGAGCAGAAGAGGGGAACTCTGACTACCGCTGGGTGGTAGACCCCCTCGATGGCACCGTAAACTACGTGCACGGTCTGCCTATCTTCGCCATATCCCTGGCCCTCTTTCTGGGGGAAGAAGCAGAGCTGGCGGTGGTTTATCTCCCCTGTGAAGAGACCTTTTACACGGCCCGCCGGGGCCAGGGCAGTTACTGCCAGGGTGAAAGGATTGAGGTGAGCAGCAGCGAGAATCTGGCCACGAGCATTCTGGCCACCGGTTTTCCCTATGACCATCAGGATGAGAGCGATGAGGTGCTGGGATATTTTTCCCGGATACTGCCTGAGGTGGGAGGTATAAGGCGGAGCGGTTCGGCTGTCTACGATCTCTGCCAGGTAGCACGGGGAACTTTTGCGGGTTTCTGGGAGATCAAGCTGGAGTCCTGGGATATAGCAGCCGGGGCCCTTATAGTCAAGGAGGCAGGTGGTCTCGTCAC
>CAYXAK010000094.1:0-6415 GCA_964462585.1 uncultured Halanaerobiaceae bacterium | reverse complement strand
GATATAATTACACTGGAAACTTTCTCCTACCACCGGGAGCTGGCCCTGGCCGCTGAAGCTGCCGAAAACGCTGATATACCCTATTTTATGAATATGTCTTTTACCGGTCCCGGCCCCACCGAGTATGGAAGTACTATCGAAGATTTCGTCAGGCTGATCGAAGAAAAGCCCGGGCAAAATTTTCTGGCAGCCGGCATTAACTGTCTCACACCTTCAGAGGATTTTCGCCCGCTCTGGAAAGAGCTGGCCGAAAGTACGGGCTTTAAAATACCGGTATCACTGCTCTTCAATGCCGGGGAGCCTGAGCTGGACACCGAAACAGGCGATATGAATTATCCCCTGCATGAGAGCTATTTCCATGAAATCGAAGCTTTTCTGAACTTCATGGAAGGTCACAGGTGTATCGTGGGGGGCTGCTGTGGCACTGAACCCTCCACCATCAAGAAGCTGGTGGAAATGGCCGACTGAAAAGTTGAATTCCCCTATTCCCTTTTCAGCACACCGGTTACACAGTGTACTGCGCCCCAGGCCTTGAGTATCTCCGAAAAATCCAGTGTCAGAACTTCCACTCCGTGATTCTCCAGCAATTCTCTGGTGCGGGGGTTACCTTCCGGCTGAACCACCAGACCGGGCTCGAGGGGCACAAAGTTAATCCCCAGTGTGTCTGTTACCTCCGGGCGGGAAGGGGCTTCCAGTATGGTTATATTGCGGCGGCGCAGGGCGGCACAGATCTCATAGGGGACCTGGGGGGCATGTATAACTGCCAGATCATGGTCGGGCATATTTAAAAGACCATCGATATGGGCGTTCCCATAGGGTATCTGCATGGTGAGAATATTTTCCACACCCTGTCTTTCCAGCTCGCTCTTGACCTGTTCATATCCGGACCTGTTTGTGCGTGATCCCAGTCCCAGTATGACTGTATCGCTGTCGACCCAGAAAGCATTGGCACCTTCGAAAATTCCCTCTCCTGATACGGTTTTTATTATTGGCACACCAAGCCGGGAGAGGGCCTGAGCAGCAAACCTCTCCTCTCCCCTTCTATTGCTCATACCGGGTCTGCCCACTACTGCTCCCTCCGGAGTCATAAAAAACAGATCGCGCACAAATACACCATTGGGCCTGTCAGGACGCATCCTGGATATATAATGAACATCGACTCCCTTTTCTTCATACAGCTCAACCAGAGCCTGATGCTGGCTGCGAAATTTGACGGGATCGATCTTCTCTTTAAACCTGAACTCTCCCGGATCAGCATTCTCAATCTCTTCTCCCGGCCTGCGCAAAAGCACAGCCTCCAGTCTGTCAACTTCGCTCTTCACACCCCAGTCTCCCCAGTGTTCTTCCATCTCCATCCTGAAGGAAGTCTGATCGGGAAACCACCTTTCTCCGGGCAGTGTTTCTATATCTCTGTCTTGATCATCTTCCATAATAATCCCCTCCATAACTATCCCTTCACTGCAGATGTTCTTCGGTCACTTCCACTACCTCGGCCAGAACTTCACCTATCAGGGGCAGTTCGAGCTCAATTATCTCCTGCACAAAAATAATCGAGAGGCCGCTAAATACGGTAAGACCCAGGGCCATACCTGCTCCCATGGCCAGACCGCCGAGAAAGACAACCACGAGTGTTCGCACTGGAGATTTTTTGAAGGCGAGCATCTCTGCCACCGCATATCTGTTGACCTTCTCCGATAAAACTTTAAGACGTGACAGCCAGGGGCTATCTTTTATCTCCCCCCCGCTCCACTCCTCCTCGCCACTCATGATGATCACTCCTCCTGCTCTATCTGAAATTTGATGCTGAGGCTGTTACGGGAAAAATACTCTCCGGCTATATATAACCTGTATTCGATCTCCACACTGCCAGCAGTTTCCTGGAGTGATATATTTAAGGCCTCAGTTACCGTTTTAAGCTGTATTCTGCCTCCCGGTGTATGGTAGCTATCATAATGTGTTTTGCCGGCTTTGAACTCCTGTCTGAGCCCTCCTGAACCTTGACGGGAAATCAAAACCCTCTCATTGCAGGGTGCTATCTTGACGGTGGTTCTGGCGCCGGCAATCCCCTCCCCGGTCTCCTCATATATCAGATAGCTCTTGCCATTTTTTCTAAAAAGCTTTCCTTCACCTCTGTATTCCAGTCTGTCATCCTCTCCCCGCTGCAGATGCTGATTATTTATAACTTCCAGCTGTACAGAAGCCTTATCTTTCACCTGGTTTCACCCGTCATATATTTCTCTATAAGATCGCTCCGGCTGAAAAGTATGGGCAGCCCGCCGCTGTGCAAAAATAACACATTCCTGTTTTTGATGGCTTTTTCCTCCAGAAACTCCAGCATACCTCTAAAGGCTTTTGCTGTATAGACAGGATCCAGCAGCAGCGACTCTTTTCGGGCAGCATATTCCAGCGTGGAAACCACCGGTTTTTCTATCAGCCCATAGCCTTCCCCCACATAATCATCGACAAAATAAATATCATCTTTTATCCGCTGAGAGGGCAGGTCATGAAGGCCACAGTATTCATCAACAGCTTCAGCTATGGTCTTTCTGCCTTCTCCTTTATCAGCTTCCACACTTATACCTATCACCGATTCGGCACAGCGGGAGATATGATTGCCGATGATAAGGCCGGCCTGGGTGGTACCCGTTCCCGTGGCCAGAAAGATAAAGTCAAATACACTTTTGGACAGCTGACACTGCTTTTTTATCTCCGCGGCAGCCTCCACATAACCGTGCACACCGGCAGGTTCGTTCCCGCCCGCTTCAATCAAATAAGGTTTTTTACCCTCTGATCTTAATTTTTCCAGCTGGCTCTGCATCTCCTTTTCTCTCTCCGGACGATCAATCAGCTTAATGTCCACATCCTGCAGCTGATAGAGAAAGAAATTGCCCCGGCTCTCAACTTCAGAAGAGCTATCATCACCCGCTCTGTTCAGCACCAGTGTGCAGCCCAGATCATGGAGATTTGCGGCCATGGCCGTCAGCCGGCAGTGATTGGAAAATACACTGCCACAGGTGACCACATGATTATAGCCCTGTTTTTTTATCTCGCCCAGTATAAATTCCAGCTTGCGGGCCTTGTTTCCGCCCGGTTCAGGGCCGGCTTTATCATCTCTCTTGATATAAAAATTATTGCTTCTCTCCCGGGAAATCCGGGGGAGAGACTCCAGAGGTGTGGGACCATCCAGAAGTGGAATTCTATTATACATTTTTTAAACCCCCCGCTTGTTATTGCATCAATCATCATCACTGCCGATCTGATAGGCCGCCTTGCCCAGACGTGTCCTGCTTACAAGTGATTGACGGTATAGAGTGTCACTGCGTGCGACCCAGGCCCCGGTCAGCGAGACTATAGAGGCCGGCTTGATAAGCTCCAGACCGAAAAGCTCAGCTGCCAGCACGGTGGTTGTCAGGGGAATATGGGCTGCACTCCCTAAAACACCAACAGCACAGGCCGTTATGACGGCCAGGGGAAAAGGATAGTTGACTGCATCTGTGACTATCCCGCCAAATATAGCACCGATTGTGAGGCTGGGAGCCACAACTCCCCCACTGCCGCCGCTGCCGATTGTAAAGGAAGTGGCCACAATCTTACCCACCAGAAGGGCTATAAGCAGTGTTATGGGCAGGCTCTCGGCCACGGATATCCTTTCCACCAGTGAGATGCCTGTACCCAGAATTAATGGACTGATCAGATAGGCCGTAAACCCGGTGAGAGCTCCCCCCACAGCAGTTTTAACATAATCCGGTACATCGTATTCCTCATTGAGCTCCTCATACCCGTAGAGTGCTTTAATATATATGAGGCTCAAAAGTCCGACCAGAATCCCTACGAAAACAAAAAGCACAATATCTCTCTCCGGTTCGAAGATATAGCCCTGAGGAATGGGAAAAGTAAAAAGGCTCTCCTGCCCCAGTACTATGGCATAGACATAATAGGCAGTTATACTCGATATAAAACTTATGAAAAGGGAATTATATTCCACGTCATCGCGGTAGAGAACCTCCGCCCCAAATACACCCCCGGCCAGAGGGGCGGTGAAGATAGCTCCAAAAGAAGCCCCCATACCGCAGACCACAATTTTGCGCATATCCTTTAAGCTGACATCCAGTTTGCTGCCTATATAATAACCCAGACCACCTCCCATCTGGACTGTGGGCCCTTCTCTTCCGGCCGATCCTCCGAAGGCAATTGTGAAGACACTGGCCAGAAGTTTTATGGGTACCACTATTACATTGACTCTTCCCCAGTTATCATTATATGACTTTATGATAGCATCGGTGCCGTGGCCTGCCGCCTCGGGAGCAAAAGTAGAGGTCAGCCAGCCACTCATAAATAGACCCAGCACCGGCAGTAAAAAGATCAGAGCTGAATCTGTCATATCATCCAGCAGCTCTATGCTCCAGTTGAGAATACCGGTGAATACGACAGCAGCCGCTCCCACGGCCAGACCTACAAGTACAGCTAAAATTGTCCATCTGCCGACATATTTCATCGAACTCAGTGTCTGTCTGGCATCTGATTTTTTCACTGTCATTCACCCAAAAATTTAATGAGTTTTCTTGTTTTTCTGTGCGGTGCTTCGGTTTTATTGAGATAGATGATCTCATCATCCTCTTCTATCTTTTCAACTTCCACAGCCATCAGATATTCTCCTCCCCTGATGACAAAAATAGGATAGACAAGATTTTCAAAATGCTCATCAAATTCGGCGATATCTATTCCGTTAAGAACTGGTTTTTCCTCAACTTCGATCACATTGAACTCTATATCCAGATGAAGATTTTCCACCAATTTGACAAAATCGACACCCTGCAGCCTGGTGATGATTTCAGCCGAAAGTGCTTCAGCGGGCTCCAGTATATAATCAAAGTCCATAAGCTCTGCCAGCTCGTAGTATTCAGGATTGGTAACCTTGGCTATGACCTTATCAAGCCCCATCTTTTTGGCAGCATTTGCCGCCAGAATGTTGGACTGATCGCTGCTGGTTACAGCGATAAATACATCGGCCTTTTTAACATTTGCTTCCTGCAGAGTATTGGGGAAGGTGGCATCACCCCAGATAATGTTAATATCAGAATATCGTTCGGAGATCCATTCACAGGTCTCCGAATCGGACTCGATAAGAGTGATATCGAACCTCTTGTGCTGCTGGAAAAAATCCATCAGATTTTGACCGCTTCTATCTCCTCCGGCGATGACGATTTTCATGTTTTTCACCTCCACTACTTAATTCTAATTATCTCTGTTTTTCCCTGCCTGTTCAAATAAATTTCACAGCCTTTTTGGAAGGTTTAAATAATCATGATAACGTTGGGGTCAATCATGTTTACTTTATAGAAATTACCTTGACTTCTGTTCTTAATTTTGTTCTATAATTATAAGGGAAGTTGAAGATAGATGAGATTTTCTCTGGTTTAATTAGCTCACACAGCCAGGTTAATACTGATTTCAGCTTGAATTTGCTCATCTACTTTTCTAAAAGGGGGTAACTCACAATGAATATGATGAATCTGAAAAAACTTTTGCTTATGATTCTGGTGCTCATCACCATCACAGCACTGACAGTATCTCCGACAGCTTTGCAGGCAGAGGAGCAGGAAGCTCTTCCTGAGTTTGAGAACACATATACACTGGCTGAAGCTTCCTGGCCGGGAATTGAGGCCAAAAATGAGGTCATAAGACAGGTGCTGGAGGAGATAGGTTATGATCTGGAAACTGAATTTCTGGGGGTTCCCATGATCTTCCACGGTTTTTCCGATGGAGATATAGACCTCTGGTTCGGTTCCTGGATGCCGGGTGAGGCCGCCATGAGGGAGGGGCATGAAGGCAGCTTTGAAGTCGTCAGGACCCATATCGATGATGCCCTCTATATCTCGGCTGTGCCGGAATATGTATATGAAGCAGGTGTCACAAGCCACGAGGATCTGGAGGAATATGCGGACAGATTTGATCATACCATCCATGCCGGCCCTCCCGGAGAAGGTGCCGATGAAGCCATAAGTCATGCTGTAGAAGAAGATATTTATGGTCTGGGAGACTGGGAGATAATTAATGCCGAATGGCCCGCTACGGTGGCCGAAGCCGAATCGGCCATGGAAGATGAAGAATGGATAGTATTTCCCGGCTGGCAGCCTCACTGGATGAATGTTATTCTTGATCTTAAATATCTTGAGGACCCGGAAGGTATCTGGGGTGAAGCCGAATCGGATATTCAGACACTGACCGGCGTGGATCTCTCCGAAGAAGCTCCCAATCTCTATAGATTTGCCGAAAACTTCGAAATAACTTCTGCAGATCAGAGTGAATGGATCTTCGAATATGATCGGGAAGGCAGAGAGATGGAGAATATAGCGGCTGAATGGATAGGCGAAAATCTAGATATAGTGACAGACTGGTTTGAAGGAATGGAAGC
>CAYXAK010000093.1:0-6434 GCA_964462585.1 uncultured Halanaerobiaceae bacterium | reverse complement strand
TAACCTCTTTTTCAACATGGAAGTAAGCAGGATGGGTCTCACTGGCACCATGAGTGTCGGAGGCTTTTAAGGCATAACCATCAACTGCAGAGCGATCAAATGGGGGTAGATCCTCATTTACCGTTAGTTTTTGAGAGAGAACCCTGTCTGCAGCTTTATATATAGAAATTTCCTCTTCAGCCAGCTCTACCGGTTCATACCATTCACTCAGATTTATGTGTAAATTATCCAGCTTCTCCAGTTCCAGAAACTCACGGCTCATATCTCTTTTCGCTCCTCAGATAAAGTGTTGATGGAAAAAATCAATTAAAAAGCCCCAGCTGACAGCGTCTTACTCTGATCTCCTCTCTGTCAAGAAGTCGGCCGAATTCTCCATATCCCCAGCCCAAAATATCGCTTATGAGCTGTGCCCTGTAACAGGATATTTCACTTTTGGGAACTGTTATATCGATATCGTTAAGCCGGGATGAATCATGCAGTTCAGTATAATTCAATATCAGGTCGGCTCTTCCCCTTACCTCTCTGCACTTTTCATCTTCTTCGCCGTCTTCATCCACATATATAATCACGCCCGGATCGAGAGAAATTATGAGATCATCCCCCTCGATCAGCAAATAATCCAGATCATTGAAATAGCCCAGAGCTTTGTCCAGAGCGGACTTGATGTTTTCAGCCTGAGAACGGAGATAGACAACATTTTCAGCCTCGCTCTGCAGGTAGGGAGAAATTCCAGGGTTTTCAGCTCTCATTATCTGAGAATCTTCTGTGACGAGCTCGGATTTTCCCTCTTCTATCTCCCCTTTCATTATACCGGTTTTTCTGCGCAAATTCTCCAGCAGCATGAGCCCCAGCTCGGTCTTGCCCGAACCGGATTTACAGCCAGAAAGTCCTATTATCTCCATCTTTTACAGCTCCCTTCAACAGTTCTCTTTGCTGATATAAGGAAAACAAAAAAAGGTGTCCCGGAGACACCAGCAGCAAAAATGTCTCCTTTCCCCTCCGGGAGGCATGATGGTTTCCCCTCATACCCTGTCGGCTGCAGAACCTGATCTGAGGTGCTGCAGCTCGAAGACCCCATAGCTTGAATTTTTATGCTCCTCTTATATTTAATTAAATATAAAGGATGAAATGCCTGCCTGACATGTGAATTTTTGTTGTAAATTCATGTTAGCATTGTGCTCAAAGCAGGAATAATACAGATCAGAAAGAAATTTAATGATTAAGAGGTCTGGATTATTTTAACTATTATGCGGGGGAATTCTTATGGAAATCAGAGACGGAAAGCTCATCAACCATGCTCCGGAGACGGGTGAGGAGCTGAGCCGGCATGATATAGCAGCAGATGAAGATATTAAACTGGCATATAAAAAAGCTGCCGGAGCCCAAAAAAGCTGGGCAGAAAAGAGCCTGGAAGAGCGTGCAGAGATGCTCGGAGAGATGAAAAACTTAATAGCCAATAATGTAAATGCTGTAAAAGAAAAGATCTGCGAGGACACCGGCAAAACCGGCCAGGAAGCTCTAAGTGCAGATATATTACCCACACTGCGCATGATACGCTATTACCAAAAATATCTGCCGGATATTCTCTCACCTAAATCGAGAAGCACACCGCTGATGGACTTCAACAACAGGGCTTATGTTGAATTTTATCCGAGGGGAATTGTAGCCATTATATCACCCTGGAATTATCCGCTGCAGCTTGCACTTGTCCCGGCCAT
Organism: uncultured Halanaerobiaceae bacterium; assembly: GCA_964462585.1. Taxonomy (GTDB): domain Bacteria; phylum Bacillota; class Halanaerobiia; order Halanaerobiales; family Halarsenatibacteraceae; genus Halarsenatibacter. Next base: position 4,716 of record CAYXAK010000093.1, on the reverse strand, counting down.
AACGGCACTTGCCGCCGGAAATGCTGTCATCTTAAAGCCCTCTGAGATAACCCCCCTTGTGGGAGAGCATATCGAAAATCTCTATTCCTGTCTGGACAATGCCCCGGAAAACCTTCTGCAGGTGCTGCAGGGCGGGGGAGGGGTTGGGAGCAGGATCATAGCTCAAAAACCTGATATGGTATTTTTCACCGGCAGCCAGAAGACGGGCAGAAAGATCATGAAGCAGGCAGGTGAGGCCCTGACTCCCCTGGAACTGGAGCTGGGAGGAAAGGATCCCATGATTGTTCTGGATGATGCCTGTGTAGAAAGAGCAGCAAATGCTGCCGTCTACGGAGCTTTTACCAATACCGGGCAGCTCTGTGTATCTGTGGAAAGAGCCTATGTGCACGGGGATATTGCCGGCAAATTTATCAGGCTCGTCAAAGAGAAAGCGGACAGTCTGCGCTGGCAGAGAGAAGCAAACACAAGGGATTACGGACCTTTTACCCATCCACAGCAAAAACAAAAAGTCAGGGAGTTAGTGGAGGACGCTGTGAAAAATGGAGCCAGAACCGCAGGTGAAATTCCGGACGCTTTTACAGATGACTCCAGTTTTTGCCCGCCTGTAATTCTGACCGGAGTTGAGGAGAGTATGAGGATAATGCAGGAGGAGATCTTTGGCCCGGTGCTACCCATATTAATCTTTCAGGAGGAAGAAAAGGTCATAGATGCTGTAAATGCCTCCAGTTTCGGCCTCAATTCTAGTATTTTCAGCCAGGACAGGGGCAGAGCCCGCAGACTTGCCGGTGAGCTGGAGACTGGAAACTGCATAATAAACGATGTCATCAGGAATGTAGCCAACCCCGACCTGCCCTTCGGGGGCGTTAAAAGCAGCGGCATGGGGAGATATCACGGCCCGGAGGGGCTGAAGACATTTTCCAACTACCGCTCTATAACGGTGAACAGAAACAATCATAAAAGAGAGATCAACTGGTTCCCCTCTTCTCAGAAGCTCTCCCGAAATCTCAGCCTGTTTTTGAAGACCTTTTATGGAACTGCCTCAAAGATAAAAAATGTTCCGGCCATAATCTCCCTGCTGATATTATTGCTGAAGAATCGAATCGACAGGAGGGGGGAATGACAATGCCGGGTAACTGGCAGTTGAGCTGGCATGATATAATTTTCCTTGTCATAACTGTGATGTGGTGGGCAGAATTTCGCATATTTTCCTCACAGAAGAACTCAGAAGAGGGGGGAAGGGAGAGCTTCAGGTATATTCTGGCTGCCATTTTATCAATCATACTGCTCACCATTATTTTAACATTTTTTGACCTGGGAGCAGTCGGTGCAGAGAATAGATTTATCTTTAAATCGGTGGGGCTGATAACTTATGGCACAGGCCTCATTTTGAGATACTGGTGTTCTTATCTTCTGGGCAGATATTTTTCCAGGTCTATCAATGTTGAAGAGGATCAAAATCTCGTCAGCAGGGGACCCTACAGGTTTCTCAGGCATCCTCTCTATCTAGGGCTGTTTTTGCTGACAGCTTCAGTTCCCCTCTATATGGGAAATGTCTTAGTGGTCCTTTTCGCCATAATGCTTCTGTTTCTCGTGCTTCAGAAGAGAATAGAGGAGGAAGAAGAGATACTGGAAAACAGGCTGGGGGAAAGATACCGGGAATGGAAAAAGGACAGATACCGCCTGATACCATTTTTATATTGAAGAGATAATGCCCTCGAAGGCATGACAATTAAACTCATAAAATCCCCCTCGACAGTAAGTATCGAGGGGGATCATCTCAGCATTTTTATCAGGCCATGGTGCTGATGAAGTTATCTATAGATCTATCATAGGTTTTTTCCGCCTCGGGAGGAAATAAACAACCTGGAACCTCATTTTTACTCTTGTGATACATTATACATTCACAGCAATTTCCCTTGCGCGGACATGGTTCATAGCTGCAGGTGCATTCATCCATATTCTGTGAGATGCGCGAGCATTCTTCAGGCATTAGTATCCCTCCTCAATTAGCTGCAGGTCTTTACTGTACATATTCTATTATTTCTTCTGTAATATCTTCTCCACCGCTTAATACAGAGTCATCCATAAGGATGATATCATAACCCTCTTCCTCTCTGAACTCATCCAGCTCGGGGCGCAGAACTTCCATCATTTCATTCATCTTCTGCTGCTGGATCATCTCAGCCTGCTGTTGAACCTGCTGCTGGAGCTGCTGTATGAGCTCCGTATCATCAGTATCTATCTCGTCCATCTCCTCTTCAAACTGCTGCTGTAACCGCATTAAATCCTGCTGCATCTCTTCCTCGATCTCCTCCGCGGCCGGATGTGCCTCCACAACCTGCTGTAAATTGACAACACCTATATTGACATCAACCACAGCTTCAGCTGAATTTCCCAGCAGACCAAGAGCAATAATTGCCACAACCACTATAAAACCAGCTTTTTTCAATTTCAAAATTAATTACCTCCTATTAGTTAATATAGACACTGCTAATTTCAATCTACCGGCAGATAAAAACCAAATGTTGAGCCCTTTCCGGGCACACTCTCCACAAACACTTCTCCTCCATGCTCTTCTATGATTTTTTTAGATATAGCCAGCCCCAGGCCGCTGCCCCTCTGGCCGGGAGTCCTTGCTTTATCGACCTTATAAAATCTCTCCCATATATTTTTCTGCTCCTCATAGGGCACCCCCACACCGGCATCTTCCACGAATATGCACACTCTCTCTTCTTCTTTATCTTCAATATCCCCTCCCAGAATAATGGGTGAACCACCGGGAGAAAATTTTCGGGCATTGTCCAGGAAATTATACAGAACCTGTTTTAACCTGGAAGCACTGGCCATCACCCTGACATCCTCCTGTAGATAATTGACATCAAGTTCATTCTCATCCTCCAGGCTGCGGGAGAACATAGAAGCAACATCATTCAGCAGACTGTTTACACATAGCTCTTCTTTCTCAGAAGAAAAATCCCGGTTTTCATATTCAGCCATGCTCAGTATTTCATCGACGAGTTCGGATAATCTATCACTTTCATCGAGTACAATCTTCAGATACTGCTTCTTTTTCTCCTCATCTTCAACTATACCATCCAGCAAAATTTCTGTCGAACCTTTTATGGAAGAAAGAGGAGCTTTTAACTCATGTGAAACATTGGCCACAAAATCCTGCTGGAGTTTTTCGAAACGCCATCTCTCGCTGATATCCTGCAGCAGACCGACCGCACCCCAGAAGTTCCCTTCTACCGAGATTGGTGTGCACCTGAAGAGAATTCGGATATTCTCACTTTCCTTTTCAAGGGTAAATTCCTCAGATCTCGTCTCATCATCTTCCAGCACACCATTTAGAGGTTCCAGTATCTCATCGTATGAAAGAACATTTCTGAAGTCCTGGCCTTCCGGGGAAGTAGATAGATCCAGTAATTCTCGGGCCGAATTATTGGAGAGCACAATCTCACTCTGCTTGTTGACAACCAGCACTCCCTCCTGCATACCTGTTAATATATGACGCAGTTTATTTCTCTCCCTTGTCAGCTCGGCGATGCTGCTATCGAGCTCCCGGGAAAGTGTATTAAAACTCTTCTGCAGATGAGTTATTTCACTGCTCGTCCTGGTGTCCTCCAGATCTATGGTAAGGCCGTATTCTCCAGAGGTTAAATTTCTGACAGCGGTGCTCAGATATTTGAGGGGGCTCGCCAGAGAACGGGACCAGCCATAGGCCAGAATCATCCCCAGAAGTATAGCCAGAACAGAGGAGTAGAACATCAATCGCTGCACTTGAGCTATGGTGGAGTTTATACCTGCTACGGAGGTAAAGACCAGCATCCCGGCCGTTATCTCATCCTGCTCCCTAACAGGCATGCCTATTAAAAGCATCGGCCTATCAAAATAACGGGGTTCAACCTGCTGTGATATTATATTTCCTGCAAAGATGGGCTCAGAATTTAAAAATTGCACCTGAGATTCGTCCGTATCCAGATAGGGATAGGCATGGATTAGATATCCCTCTTCATCGATCAGCCAGGCCTGGCCGGAATTCACTTCAGCAACTTTGCTCAGAGTATTTTCCACAGCTTCACCATCATCATTCTCAAGCGCCTGATAGAGTGTGGAGTTGAATACCTGTGTATTATTTACAATCTCATTTTCTGTGTTGGTGAAATGAAAGCTGTAAAAGAAATATATCATGGCAAAACCCAGGACAAGAATTATTATCAGGGAGAGCAGCATAAACCTGACAAAGATGCGGGTAAAGAGATTATTGAATTTTTCCTCATAAATAGCCCGCAGAAAACTGCGGAGACTATTCAGCTTCTCCACAATCAAATTTATAACCCACTCCCCAGACCGTTTTAATGCAATCCCCGGCCTCTTCACCCAGCTTCTGTCTCAAAGATTTTATATGAGTATCGACGGTGCGGATATCACCGAAATAATCATAACCCCAGACGCGTTTTAGCAGTTTTTCACGCTCAAATACCTGCAGTGGTGAGGAGGCCAGAGTCCAGAGAAGATCAAATTCCTTCGGGGTTAGTTCAACATCCTCCCCCTCTGCCTGAACGGTACGCTGATTCCTATTGATCTCCAGCCTGTCAAAAACCAGATGCTCTTCTTGCTCAGATTCTTCATCTTCTCGATTGATCCGCCTTAAAACAGCCTTGGCCCGGGCCACGACCTCCCGGGGACTGAATGGTTTTGTCACATAATCATCCG
>CAYXAK010000092.1:0-6498 GCA_964462585.1 uncultured Halanaerobiaceae bacterium | reverse complement strand
AAAGAGAGGGGCTTCTCTGCGGTGTATCATCTGGAGCGGCACTGGCCGCCACATTTAAGCTGGCAGCAGAAGTCGAGCCCGACAGCAAAATTCTGGCCATAGCTCCCGATTACGGTGAAAGGTATTTATCTCTGGATATATTCGGCAGAACCGCTGAATAGGACATCTGATCGACATCAAAAATCAGATCCAATCAGGTCCAGAAAGAAAAATACAAAAGAAAAAAACAGCCGATGCTTCCGTCTTTTTAAACTTAGTTCACTCAGGCCGGAAGCATCGGCTTTTTGTTCTCCTGTTATTCCTTTTCAGGTATCCCCGTTAACCATGACAGGCAGTCAGTTAGAGGCTATCAGAATCTATCCGCTGCTATCTACTGCGTTATCAGTTCCAGGGGTACGGGCACAAAAGCATCCACCTCTTCGCCTTCCAGAAGATTTACCGCATATTCAACAGATAGCTCTCCCATTACTACAGGCTGCTGGGCTATTGTAGCATCCAGACGCCCTTCTTCTATAGCCACAAGGGCATCGTCGATGGCATCGAAGCCAACAACGAACACTTCGTCAAGTCTGTCAGCCGCATCCAGAGCCTCGATGGCTCCCAGGGCCATCTCATCGTTATGGGCAAATAAGCCATCGAACTGAGGATGAGCTTCCAGCAGATCCTCCATGACGCTCATACCCTCAGACCTGCTAAAACCAGCGGGCTGTCGGGCTATGATCTCTATATTTTCCTTTTCATCCATAACTGCGTTAAAGCCTTCACCGCGTTCTCTGGCAGCAGATGTTCCGGGTATTCCCTCCATCTCAATTGCCCGGCCTGTATCTTCCAGCAGTTCTGCCAGGTGTTCAGCAGCCATCTCGCCTCCGGCAATATTATCAGAGGCGATGTGAACATCGACTTCAGTCTCTGCTCCCCTGTCCACTGTAATAACCGGTATATTGGCCATCTGGGCTTCCTCAATTGCGGGCACTATGGCATCCCCGTCAACGGGATTGATTATGATCAAATCCATTCCTGTAATTACCATATCTTCGACATTGCTCATCTGTGTGGCCGCATCATCCCCGGCGTCATAAACCGTCAGATTGACACCATGTTCCTCGGCAGCATCCAGTGCTCCATCTCTGAGATCAACAAAGAAGGGATTATCAAGCGTCGAGATTGCCAGTCCAATATCATAGTCCTCCGCACTGACCATTCCTGAAAAACCGGCCACGACAACAAAAGCCACCACCAGCGATACCAACAGAAGCCTTCTCATCATCTTAATTACCTCCCCCTATTTATTTGGGATAATTAAATTATCCACAGATTTAAATTTATATCAATCACTGTGCTGCAGCCTGTCCAGCAGCACGGCGATCAAGATGACTATACCTTTGGCCACTTCCTGGTAAAAGGAGGCCACGCCCAGCAGGTTGAGGCTGTTATTCAGCACTCCGATTATGAGCGCACCTATCAGTGTGCCCTGGACCGAGCCCTTACCTCCCATTAAACTTGTTCCCCCCAGTACGACCATTGCTATTACATCAAGTTCATAAGCTCTGCCGGCTGTGGGCTGGGCCGAGTTGAGACGTGCGGTGAGAATAACGCCGCTTACTCCTGCCAGCAGTCCGCTGAGCGTATAGACCGCCATCTTTATCCTGTCAGTATTAATACCGGCCAGGCGCGCGGCTTCCCGGTTGCCTCCCACAGCGTAGACATATCTGCCGAATGTTGTGCGGGTCAGAACAATATAGCCCAGCACAATTATAACCAGGAATATTATAACAGGGATAGGAATTATACCTGCCCTGCCACCTCCGATAAAGCGAAATCCGGTGTCAAAGCCGGATATGGGACGTCCTCCGGTATAGACAAGTGTCAATCCCCGGGCAATGCTCATCATGGCCAGTGTTACGATAAAATCGGGCAGATTGGCCTTGGCTATCATAAATCCGTTGAAAAATCCCAGGGCGGCACCTGCTGCCAGACCGACAAGGACTGCCAGGAAGATGCTCTGACCCCCGCTCAATATGCCGGCAGTCACCGCACCTGTGAAAGCCAGCAGTGATCCCACTGATAGGTCTATGCCCTGAGACAGGATGACAAAGGTCATGCCTACAGCCATGATCCCCATAATAGAAACCTGTCTTATCACATTCAGTATATTGGGCAGTGTGAGAAAATGATCGCTGAGAAAGGACATGACAATGATCATGGCCAGAAGTCCCAGACCAGCTTTGAACTTGCCCACAAAAGAAAGGGCTTTTTTTGCTGTCATGCCCGCTGCTGCCTGCTGTTCTGCCTGCACGTTAATTACCTCCTGTGGCCAGATTCATTATTTTTTCCTTGCTGAAATTTTCACTGTCCAGAATTCCCTGGATTCTTCCCTTGTAGACTACACCGATTCTCCCGGCCAGATTTATCAGCTCCGGAAGCTCCGAGGATATGAAGATTATCCCCACACCGGAATCCGCCAGCCGGTTCATAAGCTGGTAAATTTCCTGCTTGGCCCCCACATCAATTCCCCGGGTGGGCTCATCCATGATGATGACCCGGGGCTCTGTGGAGAGAACTCTGGCCAGCACAACCTTCTGCTGATTCCCCCCGCTCAAATTTTTAACCAGTTTCTCCTGACTGGAAGTGCGGATATCCAGATCTCCAATAAAATTCTGGACCAGATTTTTTTCCTGCTTGCCGGAGATAAAGCCCCTGACCCGGGTAAGCTTATCGAGAATGGAAAGTGTAATATTCTTCCTGACCGAAAGCTCCGGTATGAGACCTTCCTCCTTGCGGTTCTCGGTCAGATAATATATCCCGTGTTTGATGGCTTTTTGAGGAGAATTTATCTCTATCCTTTCACCTTCCAGATATATGCTGCCCGAGACATTTTTATACATTCCGCAGATAGCCCGGGCAATTTCACTCCGCCCGGCCCCCATCAGGCCGGCCAGGCCAAAAATCTCGCCTTTTTTTATCTGAAATGAAACATCATTTACTTTCTCCGGCACATTTAAACTCTCCACCGTCAGCACAGTATCCCCCGAATCCTCTTTGATCTCGGGAAAACGCTCGTCCACATCCCTGCCGACCATCTGCCGGACTATCCCGGCTCTATCTGTGGCTCTTACATTCTGCTCGCCGACCTTGATTCCATCCCTCAGCACGGTCACCCTGTCAGATATCTCAAAGATCTCCTCCAGATGGTGCGATATATAGATTATGGCAATTCCTTCATCTCTAAGATCACCGATCAATTCAAATAAAATCTCTATTTCCTGCCGGGAAAGAGAAGAGGTTGGTTCATCCATGGCTATCAATTCAGCTTTTTGGGAGACGGCCCTGGCTATTTCCACCATCTGCTGGTTGCCGATGGTAAGAGCAGAGACTTTTTTATCGACATCGATATCCAGGCCAAAGCGATCGAATATCTTTTTGGCCTCACTCTTCATCTTCCCATATTTTATGAAACCGCGACCCGGCTCACGGCCCAGAAATACATTTTCAGCCGCCGTCATCTCCGGAATAAGCTCCAACTCCTGATGAATTATCGCCAGGCCGGCCTTCTGGGCCTCAGCCGGACTGGAAAATTCAACCTTCTCTCCCTCCAGAAAGATCTCACCCCGGTAGTCGGTGTGAATACCCGTCAAAACCTTCATGAGTGTTGATTTGCCGGCGCCATTCTCGCCCACCAGGGCATGCACCTCGCCCTTCTCCACGGCAAAATCCACATCTTTTAAAGCCTGAACCCCGGGAAAGCTCTTGCTTATATTTTTCATCTCCAGAAAAGAGTGCCCGCCTGCTTTGATATCTGCAGCTGCTGGTTTCTCTTCCATCTGCTTATGCTCTGCAACCATTTAAAAAATCACTCCCGCTGTAAGGATTATATTGCTGTAGGGAGTGCATTCGCCTGTCCTGATGACCGCCCTGCACTCTGCTGTCTCTTCCTTGAACTGCTCGTGACTGATATATATTATCTCATTATCGGGGCCCAGTATCCCCCTGATCTTCCGATGGTTACCGGGATTTTTTGCTTTTATCTCCTCGGCCAGATAGGCCTCTTCATACTCCAGCTCCTTCACAATGATTTCCAGGACCGAGATAAAGTCCGGCAGACCGCATTTCAGAGCCAGATCTATTTTGCGCACTTTTTCGGGGACGGGCAGTCCGGCATCGGCAATCGCAATTCTATCCCTGTGGCCCAGGTCAGAGAGCAGCCAGTTGATATCCGTATGCAGCAGTGCATTCTTTCTCATGGCAGCAACCTCCCCGCATCCGGGGCAAACCGGATAAATTCCTGTCTGGTCAGAAGCGAGCTCTGAGCACCAGCAGAGGTGACAGCTGCTGACCCATAAGCCGCTCCCAGCTCGGCCGCATCCCGGGGGGATAATCCCCCTGCCAGTCCCAGGGCAAAGGCTCCGGCAAAGGCATCACCGGCAGCTGTGGTATCCACAGCCTCCACCTCCAGGGCCTCGATCTCATATCTTTCATTTTCACCCACCAGCAGAGCTCCCTCTTCTCCTCTGGTCAGCAGAACATTTCTGACGCCCTGTTTCTGCAGATGCCTTATTCTCTCCAGGTCGTCAGCATCTTCTCCCGCCATATCCGGGGCCAGCTGTGATAGCTCCTGGCTGTTGGGCAGCAGATAATCGACATTTTCCAGCAGCTCAACCGGAAGTTCACGGGCGGGAGCCGGGTCCAGCAGCACTTCAGAGCCTGCTTCTGCTGCCAGCCTGGCCGTTTCCACCACCGTCTCCAGCGGTATCTCAAGCTGGAGAAGCACAACTTCAGCTCTTTCCAGACTGTCTTTTTTATCTCTGATATCTTCAGGGGAAAGCGTATCATTGGCACCGGCTATGATCACGATATGATTTTCTCCGTCATCTGTGACAAATATATGAGCTGTGCCGGTATTCTCCTCACTGAATTTCAGGTCTGTGTTGACCCCCATATTCTGGAGATGATCCTGTAAATTTAAACCTGTATCGTCATCACCCCGGGCTCCTATAAAAAGGGGGGTTCCTCCCAGCTGGCCGGCGGCGGCCGCCTGATTGGCACCTTTGCCACCTGGATGTGTGCTGAATTTCTGGCCGGCAATCGTCTCCCCCGGTCGGGGAAGCCTCCGGCAGTTAATGACATGATCCATATTCATCGATCCTACAACCACTATTTTATTATCCTGCATCTCAAATTTCCCCCCGCGTTGATTTTCTCACTATCAGCTCGGTTTCCAGAACTTCTTCACTGCCGAATTGACTCAGATCCAGAGACTGGTTTTCCCTCCGGTGCTCGATCAGCTCCAGCAGCTTCTGGCAGGCCAGCTGTCCCAGGCTGTATTTGGGCTGGGCCATGGTGGTCAGAGGGGGATCAACAAGTTCGGCCACCCGTATATTATCATGACCCATTATGGAAATATCACACGGTATATCGATACCCGCTTCATTGCAGGCCTTATATGCTCCCAGGGCCATCATATCATTGGCCGCAAAAACCGCCTCGGGTGGATCTGAGAGCTGCAGCAATTCCTTCATCTTTCTGTAGCCTGATTTCTGGCTGAAATTGCCCTCCTTAAAATATGACGGAGGAACATCTACACCATTTTCATCCAGGGCAGTTATAAAACCGTCTCTTCTCTGCAGTCCGGGATATGTGGAGAGGTTACCGCTGATATGGGCTATCCTCTCACAACCCAGTGAGAGCAGATATTCCACAGCCCTCACAGCAGATTTTTTGTTGCCGACCATAACAGCGGGATAATCAGAGTCCGGTATATTTCTGTCCAGCTGTACGGCGGGAAAGTCTGCTTGCTGAAGTTCATTTAATATTTCAAGGTTCTTCATGGAAAGGGCCAGTATCATTCCATCCACCTGTTTTTGCCGCATGAGCTCAATTCTTTTTTTCTCCCTTCCCGCCCGGTTATCTGTGCTGGAGAATATGACTGAATAGCCCAGTTTCTGGGCCGTATCTTCCAGCCCCCGGGCCACCTCTGTGAAGAAGGGGTTGTTGATATCCGGCACTATCAGGCCCAGGGAGTGAGTCTGGTCGAGCACAAGGCTGCGGGCCACGCTGTTAGGCCTGTAGTTCACATCCTCTATGATCCTCAGAACCTCTGTTCTGGTATCCTCGTTGACATCGGGTTTTTCATTGAGAACCCTGGAGACTGTGGATACAGATACTCCAGCTCTAGCAGCTATGTCTTTTATGGTAGTCTTACCCTCATCTTTCAAATTTATCACCCTGATGTATTTATTGAAAACGCTTCCGGGAACGTTTTCAACTTTATTATATAATTTAATTAAAACAATTGCAAATATTTTTCCAGCAAAAAAGGCGGCCGCAGAGGGCCGCCAAAACTTCTCGCAGATTATCTTTTTTATCTCAGTAAAAATTCATTTCTTTATATCATTTATATCAATTCAATTCTTTTATGGCTATTGAATACTCTTCGGAAATAGCTGTCACTTGAAGAATGTGGGGCCGTCGACATCGGTGTTCAGAGCTTCCAGTGATCTC
>CAYXAK010000091.1:2554-6565 GCA_964462585.1 uncultured Halanaerobiaceae bacterium | reverse complement strand
AGCACCTCTTCCTGAGTCGACCACTCCAGCTGCAGAGTGGAACTTTTTAGATCTTCCAGCAGTGTTTTTGCCCGGCCTTTACGGGCGGAGAAGTTATCATCGACTATAAAAACATTTTTTTCACTCTGAGCGGGATCGGAGGTTATCTCAGTGAGATCAGAAATTACCTGCCCGGAATCCCTGTACCTCACCTTTCTGCCGAATATCTCCACCACCGAACAGAACTCACAGTCATGGGGACAGCCCCGGCTGGTCTGATAGGGTATATAGGGTATATCCCGGTAGTTTTCTATCAGGGAAAAATCGGGGGCCGGCAGCCGATCGAGCTCGGTCATACCGCCCGGCGAATTGTGGATTATATTTCCTTCCCGGCGATAGGAGATGCCCGGAATTTTCTCCAGGCTTTTTTCCTGCCTTAAACCATCGATCAGTTTTTTGATCGTATTCTCACCTTCTCCCCTGACCACGATATCGGCCCCGTTTTCGAGTGCTTCCTCCGGCAGCATGCTCACATGAACTCCTCCCATTATGACGGGAGCAGAGGGGTTTATATTCTTTATTTTCCCGGCAAGTTCGTAGGCTCTGGGGGCCAGAACTGTTAACACGCTCAAACCCACAATATCGGCTTCTCTGATCTGATCCCAATCAAGATCAGAAAAATTTTCGCAGAATATCCTGACCTCTATACCCATCTTTTCCATAATAGCACCCAGCAGGGGCAGGCCCAGCAGCGGCATCTGCACCGAACTGAAAAAGTTAAAGCCGGGAGGCTCAGGTTCTATCAGAACTGCCCTGTTAATCTCCATCTTTACATCACCACCGGAGTGATCGATTTAGTTTAAAATCCCACATATCACTGCCACAGATTTCCTGTCCTGAAGATAACAAATTTTCATATGAATTGCAACTTTTTTATATTTAAGTCCATAATAAAGCAGAATAAATCAATTGAAAAACAGAAAAACAGGACAGCATCATAAATTATCCATGACACTGCCCTGGCTGCCCCCCATATCAATTTATGGTACTGTCAGTTAATTTTCCACTATCACCGAGACACCGTCGGGTATGACAGTTATATCTCCTCTGTCCCTCCCCGGAATCTCATCTGCCAGCTTCAAAGCCTCTTCTATTGATTCGGCTTTATGCATGTACATATTTTCAACCATTTTCTTCGAAGCAGAGGTTATCATTATCACCTCATATTTATCGAGGATCCTGGCCAGAATCTGTGATTCCCACTGGTCGGGGACTGTCTCTGACATATCACGGCTTTTTATCTCTCTTCTTATCTGTTCTATGCCGTCAGCTTCCAGGAAGGTGTTATAAAAACCCTCACCTCCATGGCCGTCAGAGCATTCAGAGGCGATTATAATCACTCCACCTTCACGACAGGTGGCCTCTGCTGCGGTCATACCCTTTACCGATTGATAGATGTTCTGATCCAGAGGATAGCCTCCATTGCTGGTAATGACTATATCTGCCGGGGCTTTATTTACTCCGGCCAGCTCTCCCACAAATTCACAGCCTTTTTCATGGGCCTTTCTGAAGTCGCCGGCAAAGGCATTTATGATCTCTTTTTCCTCATTTATGGCCACATTTACTATGAACTCCAGCCCGGCTTTTTCAGCGGCAAAAAGCATATCTTTATGCAGGGGATTTCCCTCGAGAATACCGGTTCTGGCTTTTTCATGGGCGATGAACTCACCACAGTGATTGCCCAGAACGGTCTCCCGGCTGGCAACTCCGGGCAGAACGCTTTTTCTGCCTCCGGAAAAACCGGCGAAAAAGTGAGGTTCAATGAACCCTTCCGCCAGCAGCAAATCAGCCTCTAAAGCCTTTCTGTTGAGCTCCAGACTGCCGCCCGAAGGCAGCTCACCACAGCTGATCATATCCTCTTCTCTTTCACTTCTGTGCATCATTATCTTCTCTTCCCGATAAACGCTTTCTCCCAACTTATCTATGAGCTCCTCTTCCGTGCTGGGACGGTGAAACCCTGTGGCTATCAAAAGTGTGATTTCTGCATCGGGATTTCCCTTTCTTATCTCTTCCAGCATGGGTGGGATGATAAATTTGCTCGGTACTGGTCTGGTGTGATCACTGCAGATGATTACTATATTCTCTTTTCCCACTGCTAATTCGGACAGCGGGGACGATCCTGTCGGATTCGAGAGTGCCTTTTCCACAAGTGTCCTCTGGTCGAATTCTGGATCATATTCATCGGCTCTGGAGACGAGCACATCATTTAGCCTTTCTTCCGGCAGGGAGAAGCTGAGCTTCTCCCTGCCATATGGCAGTTCCAGCTGCAATCTGACACCTCCTCAGATTAACCTGTTTTAAAATATCCCTGCATAGAGAGTTCCAACAAGTACCGTAGCCAGCAGGGCTATTAAAATTCCGTAAAGTATGGTAACTACAATTGTTTTCCTCATAACGGCCCCCTCTTTACCAACCAGCCCAACAGTTGTAATTGCAGCCACAACATTGTGAACACAGAGCATATTACCACCGGCGGCACCGGCTGTCTGCAGACTAAGTGTTGGAATTACTTCTACACCGGCAGCCATAGCTGTTTCAAACTGGAAGGCTCCGAACATTATGTTGGAAACGGTATTTGAGCCCGATATAAAAGCACCCAGTGTTCCAACAAATGGTGCTCCAAAGTGCCAGGCACCTCCGAAAATATTGGCAGTTGCAAATGCCATCTCTTCCAGCATAGTATATTCGGCTGCGGGATCGGAATTCATCATTATATAGACCATGGCCACAGCGAAAAAGAGGGCAATTGCTGCTGGCTTGACCGTAGTGATGGTTTCCTTCCAGCATTCTGCCGCTTTCCCCTTATCCATTCCATGCATAAATGGAATGAATAAAGCGACGAGAATAAATGGTATAACACCCGGATTATAGAGTGGAGAAAAGCCCTCTGAAATATCAGTCCCCAGTATATTCTCCCATTCCAGAACTATATCCTGCAGAGGACCTACAATCCCGAAGGCTTCAATTCTGGTGATGACCAAAATCGCTGCAATAATTACATAGGGAAGCCAGGCCATGAAAGGACTGACATCAAGTTTTTTGGGGTCGGGAATTTCCGGTTCAGCTTCTACCTCATCCTCCCAGTCATCAGGCCACTGATTGCGATCGGGATATTCCCATTTATCGCGGGGCACAAGGAAATTGTGCCTGACAGCAAATACGAATATCGGTAGAGCTATCAGTGAACCCAGCAAAGATGGCAGTTCAGGTCCGATGAAATTGGCGATAAATACCATGGGCAGCCCAAAGATTAAGCCGGCAAATATGGCCAGAGGCCAGACTTTGAGACCTTTTAATATTGAGCCTTCTGCAATTTTAGTCATCACAGCACAGAGAGCAAGGGGGATAAAAAGTGCCATGGCTCCGTTTAAAATCCCCGCAAAGCCTCCTATTGATTCCAGAAAAACGCGGAAGGATCCAATCTCTCCTCCCATTGAAGATAATGGAAGTTCCACCAGGCCATCGAGAACATCAAATCCGCCCCAGATTGGAACTCCCACCGCTCCAAAGGAAACCGGTACACTGTTCGCTATTAAAGCCACTGTAGCAGCAATCAGGGGAGGATGTCCCAGCGCCACCAGAAGTGGAGCAGCTACAGCCGCAGGTGTGCCAAAACCCGCTGCACCTTCAAAAAATGCTCCCATGAGAAAGGCCAGCAGCAGAGCCTGTACCCTGCGGTCGGTGGAAACTGTGGCCATTGAATAGGATATACTGTCCACACCACCGCTCTCCTGCAGAAGCTGAAGTATGAGCAGTGCCCCGAAAACGATCACCAAAATGCCAAAGGCATCAATCACACCACCTATGGAGGCTCCAGCCAGCCACTGCAGCGGCATATCCCACCATATGGCGGCAATTATAACCGCAGCAACCCAGCCCAGAGGCATTGCTTTCATTGCCGGCCACATAAAACCGATCATCAAAACTCCAACTAAAATGATAGGTAAAGCTGCCAGTAAAGCATACATTAAT
>CAYXAK010000091.1:0-2454 GCA_964462585.1 uncultured Halanaerobiaceae bacterium | reverse complement strand
CATCAAAACTCCAACTAAAATGATAGGTAAAGCTGCCAGTAAAGCATACATTAATATCTCACCCCATATTATAAATTATCAATTAGCACTGCATCTTATCGCTTCTCACTTCTCTCGATAAATTCAAACTCTCACCCTATTGCTTTTCCAGTCTGCAGTATTGGACCGACTTTGCTCTGACGTGTTAAAGTGCTTTGCTGATCACCTCCCATATATTCAATTCTTTTAAAACTTATTATATCCGTGATTTAGTCTCCTCTATCTCTGGCCTCTTTTAACTGCTCTATAAGAACCGGCACAACCTCATAGAGATTGCCCACTATACCGTAATCACAGTGTTCAAAGATGGGAGCAGAAGGGTCGTTATTTATCGCTATTATGGTGTCAGCTTCTTTCATCCCTGCCAGATGCTGGGGGGCACCGGAAATGCCGGCAGCGATGTAAATTGTTGGTTTAACTCTGTGACCGCTGTAGCCCACCTGATGTTCCTTGCTAATATAGTCTTCATCGACTACATCCCTGGAAGCCCCCAGCTCTCCGCCGAGTATTTCAGCCAGGTCTTCCAGCAGTGTGAAATCCTCAGGATTTTTAAGGCCTTTACCACCGGCTACGATGACATCCTCTTCGGTTATATTTACATCCTGACCTGAAAGCTTTTCAAGTATTTCCAGGCCGGAATCTTCGGGGATTTCTGCGGCCTCTTTGATTATTTCTCCTTCCAGGCTCTCATCCCGCTCGGCCTCATCAAATTCCTGATAGCGCACTGTGGCCATCTGCAAATCGGAGGTGGATTTAATGTGGGCTAATATATTCTCGCTGAAGGCCGGTCTTATCTGGATGAGTCGATTATCCTCCTCATCTATTTGAAGATCTGTACAGTCTGCTGTAAGTCCCGAATCCACCGCTATAGCCAGCCTGGGAGCAAGTGATCTGCCAAAAGGTGTGGCTCCCAGCAGAATAATCTCTGGCTGTATCTTTTCGGTAATGTAGTATTCCAGGTTCTTCTTATAGGCAATCAAATCGGGTTCAGACAGTTTTTCATCATGTATATGATAAACCCTGTTTGCTCCCCGATAGATCAGCTCCTCGGCCTGCAGATCTTCCGGCCCCAGTACCACAGCGATGAGCTCTTCATCCAGGGCTTCTGCCAGCTGACCGCCTTTCTGCAGCAGTTCATAGGATACCGGATGAATTTCTCCGTCATTCTGCTCTGCATATACCAGCACTCCGCTCAAATTGCGGTCCATAATTATAGCCTCCTCTTTTCGACCAGCAGATCAACAAGTTCGTCCATGGCCTGCTGATGGCCGTCCCATATTTTGCTGTCCCGGCTTGTCTGCGGGGGAACCACAATATTTTTTACTCTGGTGTAAGAACCGGAAAGCCCCACATCATCGTCAACAATATCCATATCTGCAAAATCTTCCAGCCCCCAGGTCGTTATTTCTGCTTTTTTGGCCTTCATCTTATCCTGCAGTGAAGGCAGCTGGGGTGTATTGATATCTTTTGTTACGGTTATCATACCGGGAAGTTTAACCCTCTGCAGATAGCTGCTTGACCACATATCAGTTTTTACATCCAGGCTGTCTTCACCGATATTATCTACATCCCAGACAAAAGCCACATGAGGTATGTCGAGAAACTCAGCGGCCTGCGGTCCTACCTGAGCTGTATCACCATCAACACTCATCTCACCGCAGATTATGAGATCAAATTCTCCGATTTTTTTCACAGCACTGGCAAGTATGAAGGAGGTAGCCCAGGTATCAGCCCCGGCAAAGGCTGTATCTGTCAGCAGAATAGCATCATCAGCACCGCGGGCTATAGCTTCTTTCAAAGAATCTTCAGCACTGGATGGCCCCATACTTACAGCAGTTATATTTCCACCCACTTCTTCTTTTATGTCTACGGCAGTCTGCAGGGCATTGAGATCAAAAGGATTTATCTGTGCAGAAGCTGAACTTCTATCTATAACCCCTCTCTCCCTGTCAAATTTCACCTTTTCCATATCGGGCACTTCTTTTACAAATACTATTATATCCATCTTTTCAGGCCTCCATTTTAAATTTTAAATTCCTTTAATTTCTTTTAGAGCTTAAACAGTTATCATTTTTTGCTGAGGTATTAATCAACATCCACAATTCTGTTGGGACTGAGTATATTATTGGGGTCAAAGGCTTTTTTGAGATTTTTCATGATTTCAATTTCTCTCTCGCTATACTGCATTTTGAGCTGTTTCTTTCTGAGAACTCCCACGCCATGTTCCCCGGTAATAGTACCTCCTAAATCCAGTGTGGCTTCATACATCTCCTGTTTGAGATCCTCATAATAATCCGGGATCTCTTCAACCTCAGGATCTTCCAGCATTATGAAAGCGTGCAGGTTGCCATCGGCCGCATGGGCCATAAGTGGCATCTCAGCATCATATTTTTCGGAGAGTTTATCAAGTCTGTC
>CAYXAK010000090.1:5222-6597 GCA_964462585.1 uncultured Halanaerobiaceae bacterium | reverse complement strand
ATTTTACCACAAGCTTTCCGAAATATGTCAGAACCACCTGCTGGCGAAAAAGTATCTGCTCATGCCCTCCTACAGGGCCGGGCTCATGGTGCGGCAGGCAGCGGCGGAGCGCGATATTCCCCTGCTGGATTTTGAGGTGGAGACTATCTCCGGGCTGATAAGATCCAGAGCGGAAGAATTCCTCTATGAGTCCGGCACTGAACTGATTCCGGACGGCCAGATCCGCATCATCCTGCTGGATATTCTGCAGGAAATGCGGGAGCGGGGAGAGCTGGAATACTTCTCCGGGCTGGAGCTCACCTCCGGTGTGCTGGAGGTGACTGCTTCGACCGTGCTGGAACTGAGGCTGGCCGGCTTCAGTGCAGCCGAACTGCAGAAGCGGGAGAAGGATTTTGTGCAGCCGGCCAAAGGCCGGGATATGGCCACGATTATGAAAAGATACGAAAACAGGCTGGCTGAAAACAGTTATGCCGACAGGGCTGCAGCTATTAGACTCCTTCTTCAGGAAGAAGAGGATAAAACCTCCGGACCGCCGGGCGAGAAAGATATCCATTTAATCCCCGACAGCCTGGAGCTGGCACCACTGGAGGAGGAATTTCTGGAGAGCTTAACTGAGAGTCAGGAAGAAGGCCCCATCATACTGCCCACACCACCTGTCTATAACCGGGCTACTCCGGACCATTACCGGGTTACATCCTCCGGCGGAGAGGTTGAGGATAGCTCACAGGAATTTCAGGATAGCCCCTTCCGCTATCTATTCGCCCCGGAGAAGCTGACAGAGCCTGAAGGTGACGATGCAGAAAAACCGGCAGAAATGCGGGTGGAAGAGTTCCAGGACCGGGTGCATCTGCACCGGGCCTATGGCAAAAGCAATGAGATAAAAGGCATCTTCCGCCACATCAAAGAAGAGGAGATACCGCTGGACCGTGCGGCCATCTATTATACACGGCAGGAGCCCTACACTCAGCTCTGCTTTGAGCTGGCCGGCAGGCTGGATCTTCCCGTGACTTTTGCCGCCGGCATCAATATCAAAAACACCGGGCCGGGCCAGCTCTATTTCAGGCTGCTGGACTGGATTGCCAGCGATTACAGCGTCAAATACATACACGTCGCCCTGCAGCAGGAGCTGCTGGAAGTGGACGGACAGGAGGAAGAGATAGCCGCACTGCTGCGCGATCTCAAGATAGGCTGGCGCCGGGAGAGATATGAAAAGCTGCTGGCCGAAGCGGTGGAAGCTGAAGCAGGCGGAGGAGAAAATAGCGCAGCTGATGCAGCCCGAGCCGCCCGGCATGTGATCGGGAAACTCTTCTCCCGGCTGCCGGAAAGCGATGAAGAGGGCGAAATCAATACCGGCCTGCTGGCAGAGGGCTTAAGC
>CAYXAK010000090.1:0-5122 GCA_964462585.1 uncultured Halanaerobiaceae bacterium | reverse complement strand
GGCAGATTACAGCTCATGGCCGATCACTACCAGCAGCGGGAGGCCTCCGACAGATCCGTGAGCAGGCTGAGAAATCTCATCGCCGTCAGCAGAGTGGGCTCCTCCTCACCACAGCCGGGCCACCTGCATATCGCCCCCTGCCGCCAGGCCCCCTGGCCGGACAGAAGCCACAATTTTTTGGTGGGGCTGGATGCGGAGAGCTTCCCCGGACCGCAGAGGGAGGACCCGGTTCTCCTGGATGAGGAGCGGGAGAGGCTGGGCGGGCTCAGGCTCAGGGCGGAATCAGGTCAGCTCAAAGTTTACCAGCTCACACAGGCCCTGAGCTCACTGCAGGGCAGCATCCACCTCAGCTATTCCTGCTTTGATACCTCCGAATGCAGCGATACAGCCCCCGCCCCCTTCTTCCTGCAGGTCCACCGGCTCAGGACAGCTGATCCCGGCCGGGATTACAGAAGCCTGGAGAAGTCACTGACGGAGGTGGAGGAATTTGTGCCCGACCGCCAGGAGATGCTCCTGAGCGAGAACAGCCTCTGGCTCAGCCTGGGTCAGGCTGAGAATAACATAACCGGGGCTGAGCTGGCCGGGCTGGCTGATGATCTCTTTCCCGCTCTCAGCCGGGGGCGTAAGACCCTGGCCCGCCGCCGGGATGACAGCTTCAATCCCTGCTGCGGTGAGGTCGATGTCGACCGGGAGGAGGTCGATCCCCGCCTGAGCCGGCAGGCCCTGTCGGCCAGCAAGCTGGAGCGCATGGCGACATGTCCCCTGAAATATTTTCTGCAGAATGTGCTGGGAGTGGAGGAGCCGGAGGAGCTGGAAAGAGAACCCCTGGAGTGGCTGGATGCCATGGAAAGAGGCTCACTGCTGCACGGAATCTACGAGCAGTTTTACCGGGAGATCAGCCGCCGGGATGAAAGCCCCGGGCTCGATGACCACGAGGAGCTTATACTGGAGATCGCCCGGCAGGAGGCGGAAAAATACCGCCGGGAAACACCGCCCCCCTCGGAGATGGTCTACGAGCAGGAGATGCGGGAGATCATCGACTCCTGCCGCTTTTTCCTGGCCAGTGAAGAGGAATACAGCCGGGACCGTGACCGCGATCCGCTGCTGTTCGAGTTCTATTTCGGCACAAACAGGGAGGAAGATGAGCGCTTCCAGGGCGGAGCCGCCCGGCTTAAGCTGCCCGCGGGCGGTGAGCTGAAATTCAGCGGCATCATCGATCGGGTGGACCATCTCGGCGGCGGTGATTACGAGGTTATAGACTACAAAACCGGCAGCAGCTACGGTTACAGTGCCTCCGCATATTTCAAGAACGGCAGGCAGCTGCAGCATGCCCTCTACGCCCTGGCCCTGGAGCAGCTGGCCCGGGAGGATATCAGTGTGGGCAGATCGGGCTATGTCTTTGCCAGCCGCCGGGGTGAGGGCCTGAGATACATGAAGGAGCCCGCCGGACGGGAGGATGTGAGGGAAGTGGTGGAGATACTGGTGGAAGCTATGGCCCGGGGTGTCTTTCCCCCGGCCCGCTATGACCGGGATTATTCCCACTGCTATATCTGCGAATTCAATGAGAAAACCTGTGAACGGGAGAGAAAAGATGATCTGAACGAGATCTGGCAGGAAAGCGATCATGAGGGGGTTGAGCTTCTGAGGAGGCTGGATCATTATGAGTGAAGAACTCAACCTGGTTGACAGCGAGGAGCGGAAGAGAATCCAGGAGGACCTGGAGAAAAATATTCTGGTTGAGGCCGGTGCCGGCTCGGGCAAGACCACCAGCCTGGTCGACAGGTTCGTGGCCCTGGTGGCCGGTGGCGGCTATGAGCCGGGTGAGATAGCGGCCATCACCTTCACCCGCCGGGCGGCGGCCGAGCTGAAGGAGAAGATCCAGTTAGAGATGGAGGAGATGGCGGCAGCCCCTGAGAGCACAGAAAAAGAGGAGCGATCGCTGCGTGAGGCCCTGGATAACATGGACCGCTTCTACCTGGGCACAATCCACTCCTTCTGCGCCCGGCTGCTCAGGGAGAGGCCGGTGGAATTTAACATAGACCCGCAGTTCGAACAGCTGGATGAGCTGGCCGCCCGCCAGGAGCGAAAGCGGGCCTGGCAGAACTACCTGGTGCGGGCCCGGGTGGAGAGGGAGGAGCTGATCGATAAGCTTCTGCAGACGGATCTAAACCCCATGAAACTGGAGTCATCCTTCAACCTGCTGGACGGCTTCCCCGAGGTGGAGGTGGCGGTGGAGGAGCTGGAAAAGCCGGACCTTTCACCTGCGGTGAGAAAAGCTGTGAAATTTGTGGAAGAGGCCATAAAGTTCATCCCCCGGGAGGAGCCGGAAAAGGGCTACGACAGGCTCCAGCGCAGTGTGCGTCAGGCCTGGGGTTATAAGGAATATACCGACCTGGCCGATGATGTCAATAAATTCCGGCTGCTCAAGAGTTTCGAGGGCTCGCTCAGTGTCACGCTCAACCGCTGGCTGGACGGGGATAGAGCCAGGAAATACAGGGATGAGAGGGCCCCCGCCCTGCAGGAAGATGTGATAGAGCCCGCCCTGCGCCGCTGGTACCGTTACCGCCATAAGCCGGCGGTGGACTTTCTCAGGCCGGCGGTAAAACAGCACCGCCGGCTGCGGCGGGAGGAGGCCGAGCTCAATTTCCAGGATCTGCTGCATATCACGGCCCGGGGTCTCAGGAAAAACCCAGACCTGCGCCGCTATTTTCAGAATAAATACAGATCACTGCTGGTAGATGAGTTTCAGGACACCGATCCCCTGCAGGCCGAGATCATCTTCTATCTCACGGGCCAGAATCCGGAGGAAAAGAGCTGGCAGCAGCTGACACCCAAGCCCGGCTCGCTCTTT
This sequence comes from uncultured Halanaerobiaceae bacterium, assembly GCA_964462585.1. Taxonomy (GTDB): domain Bacteria; phylum Bacillota; class Halanaerobiia; order Halanaerobiales; family Halarsenatibacteraceae; genus Halarsenatibacter. The sequence goes on along the minus strand of CAYXAK010000090.1, from coordinate 2,271 downwards.
CTGGTGGGCGATCCCAAACAGTCGATCTACCGCTTTCGCCGGGCCGATATCGATATCTATAACCTGGTCAGGGACCGCTTTCAGTCCGGGGCGGGTGAGGTGTTAAATCTCACCAGCAATTTCCGCTCACTGCCGGCGGTGACAGAGCCTCTGAACGCAGTCTTTGAGAGCATGCTGCCGGCCGAGGAGAGCAGCTATCAGGCTCCCTTTGCCCCCCTGAACCCGGTGCGGGAGGGCCGGGAGGAGGCCTTGAGCGGTGTGAGGGTGCTGGAGATACCGGATAGATTTACCAGAAAGGATGAGGTCGTCAGGGAGGATGCCCGCCGCATAGCCGCCATCATAGAGGACGCGGTGCGGGGCGGGAATAAGCTGGCCTACAGCCGGCCGGGGCTCAAAGACGCCAGCCTGGCAGATCCCGACTACGGCGATTTTATGATCATACTGCGCTATAAGGACCTGCTGGAGGAGTACGTCAGGGCCCTGAAGGAATACGATATACCGACAGATGTCAGCGGGGGCAGCACACTGGACCGATCGACGGTGGAGGTGCGGGAGCTGCACAAGCTGGTTAAACTGCTGCAGGAGAGGAACAATCCCGTCCTGCTCACGGCCGTGCTGCGGGGGCTTTTTTACGGGCTGAGCGATGATGAGCTCTACCAGTACCGCTCCGCCGGCGGTGAGCTTGATCTGAGAGCGGAGATGCCGTCCGGGCTGGAGGAGAAGACAGAGGAGAAGTTCGAGGCCGCTTTCAAACAGCTGAGAAGGTTCTGCCGTCTGACGGAGGAGCTGACACCTGCCGCCGCCCTGGAGAAGATGATCGAGGAGCTGGGATTGATACCACATCTGCTGGCAGATAAGTCGGGAGAAAACCGGCTGAGCAGCCTCTATTATCTGCTGGAGCGCCTGAAGGCGGCTGAAGCCGGCCGGGGCATAGATTTCGCCGGCCTGGTGGAGGAGATCGATACCGTGCTGGAGGCCGGTGTGGAAGAAGAGCTCAACTTGAGCTACGGGACCGATGCGGTGCGGGTTATGAACCTTCATAAGGCCAAGGGCCTGGAGGCGCCGGTGGTTTTTCTGGCCCATCCCAAAAAGAGCACCCGCCATCCCCCCGTGCGCCATATAAAGCGGGAGGGAGATGAGCCTGTGGGTTATTTCCGCTTCTGCCAGCCGGGCAGCTACGGCAGCAGTGAGACACTGGCCCTGCCGCCGGAATGGGATAAATACGCAGAGGAGGAGAAGAAGTACGATGAGGCCGAGGAGAAGAGGCTGCTCTATGTGGCGGCCACCAGGGCCCGGAATCTGCTGGTGATAAGCGACTGCAGCCGCGGCAAAAACTCATGGCAGCCGCTGCTGGATAACCTGCCCGCCCGGCAGAAGATCGAGGTGCCGGAGGTAGAAAAACCAGTTGAGATGGCAAATGAGAGCCAGGCCGGCGGGAAAGATGCCGGCGGGAAAGCCCCAGAGCCGCAGGACAAAGCCGGGATGGAGAATAGAGAAGATATATTAAAACTTAGGGATAGTCTGCAGGACTGGCAGAATAAGGCGGTAATACCCACATATGGGGCTGTTTCGGTGACGGAGCTTATCGCCGGGGAGGAAAGTGTGGGCGTATCTGAATCAGAAGCAGATGAGAGGGCGAGAGAAGTGGCCATGGCCTTTGGTACCGCCGCCCACGAGATGGTGGAGAGGATCATCGAGAGGAGAATGGATACAGATGATATTGAGCTGAATAAGCTGGCGGAGAGGTCGGCAGAAGTTTCAGGCCTGGAAGAAGAGAAGATTGAGGAAAAAGCAGATGAGCTGACGGGGATAGGAAATAAATTTCTATCATCGGATCTGTGGGAGCGGATATGTGAGGCGGATATGGTGAAGACTGAGGTACCCTTCTCGCTCGGGGCAGAGCCGGGTGAAAAACTGTATGAGCAGATTGTAGACCTGGAGCAAAAGAGTGAGGAAGCTGAGAGCCCGCCGGAGCATGATCTGGCAGAGAATGACTTGAATGCTTACGACACCGCCAGGGAGACTGTCAGGGAAAATGAAAGGGAAATAGTATATATATCGGGAAGAATTGACCTGGCATTAAAGGAAAAAGAAACCTGGACCATAGTCGATTTCAAAACAGGGTACAGCTCTGGAGATGAGAGCCGGGCTGAAGACAAATATGATAACCAGCTCGATATCTATCGGCTGGCCTGGGAGGATTTAACCTCAGAAAGAACCGCAGAGGTCATGATCTACTGGCTGGATGGGTGAGTTTACAGCTGAATATTT
>CAYXAK010000089.1:0-6664 GCA_964462585.1 uncultured Halanaerobiaceae bacterium | reverse complement strand
CTTGATATTACCAGTGTGTCCAGTGCTATGACCGATATTGAAAAGCTCAAGTTGAGAGGTGTTTACGTATCTTACAAACCGCAGAAACAGGACGGTTGAAACATATATTAATATGTTTTCTTCTGATCGCCCTCTCAGCAGTTCTGGCCTCCTGCTCCCGGGGTGAAGATCCGGAATTTTTTGCGCTGAATGTCAGCGCGGATGATAATGGTTATGTTATTGTTGCTGGAGAAGATTTAGGTAGTACTGGTGAAAATAGTGAAGTTAAAATCGAGGCCGGCGATGAAAAAGTTTTTGAGGGTCTGGAAAAGGATTCAATGGTTGAACTTCAGGCCTTTCCCGATACTGATGAAGGCTATGAATTTGGCAGCTGGCAGGTGAATAATGAGATCAAATATGGCGATGAAGAGGATTATAACAGGATTTCACTTCTTATAACCGACAATAAAAAGGTTGAGGCCGGTTTTGGTCACCAGGATTCTGTAATAATAAGCGGCAGTCTCGACTTCAATCACAGTTTTCCCTTTTCACCACTTGATGAGGGATTTCATGATCTGGAGCCGGCTGCCCTGGATCAGTCTGAGCTGCTCCAGGATGATGGTGAAAAGATGACTGCGCGGGAAAGCAGACTGGAGAAAGAAAAGCGGGAACCGGAGGAGATTATAGTCGGACTGGAGCGGGACATAAAATTAGAAAGTGAGGCTGAGAAACTGGCAGCTGAGGGTCTGGAGACTGTAGATAGGAGTAAGAGCGGTCATTATCTGCTGGTGCAAATTCCGGCAGGGAGCGAGGATGATATCGATGAACTGCTGCAGCGTCTGGAATCGAGGGCTTCGGTGCGCTATGCCGAACCCAATCGCCGTATGCAGCTTCTTGATGTAGAATATCCCGATGATCCTCACTTCGGATATCAGTGGCATTATCCCCAGATACGGCTGCCTCAGGTCTGGTCTGATATCCGGGGCAGCAGCAGTGTGAGGGTGGCTGTGATAGATACCGGAGTTAACAAATCCCATCCCGATCTGGCCGGTCAGATTGCTGAGGAGGATGGCTATAATTTTGCCGATGACAGTGAAGATTTTAGCGATGTCAGCGGTCACGGCACACATGTGGCCGGCACCATAGCCGCCAGCACAGATAACAGCAAGGGTGTGGCCGGTATTAAGTGGGACAGCAGTCTTGTGCCTGTTAAGGTTACGAGCAACGATACTGCTGCTTGGTCTGATATAGCAGATGCTATAAGATATGCCGCCGGTCTCACTGAAGATTCGGAAGACCCTCAGATATCCAGTCCTGTTGATATTATAAATATTTCTCTGGGTGGGCCAGAAGGTAATACTGTAAAGGAAGCGATAGAGGAAGCTCATGAAGAGGGCATTATAATGGTGGCGGCCGCCGGTAATACTGGCGATAATTATAATGAACATCTTTATCCTGCCGCCTATGATGAAGTTCTTTCTGTAGGTGCTGTTAACTACAACTATCCATATGAGCCCGATCTTGCTGAGTATTCTCACTACAGTGAGGAGCTGGATGTGCTGGCCCCCGGAGGTGACATGGATATGGATAGCGATGACAGCGGCCGGGAGGATGGCGTTTTGAGCACATATTCTATTGATGACGAATCTTTTGGCTATAGATTTATGTCCGGCACATCAATGGCCGCTCCTCATGTCAGCGGTGTGATCGGCTTAATGCTGGCAGAGGAGCCCGGTCTGGACCTGGAGGAAGTGCGTGAGATATTTTCCGCAACATCCATGGAGCTTGCCGGAATTGATGAAGATATCGGAGAGGCCGGGTTGATAAATGCCTACTGGGCCCTGCACAGGCCGCAGGATATAAAGGTTGAACTGCTGCGGGAAGAGGACGATGATTTCCAGCTATATGAGGAGAAGACTGTTAGTCTGGGGCCGGAGAGAGAGTTTGAATTTTCTGGTCTGCCCCGGGGCAGATATCGTCTTAGGGCCGGCCTGGATATTCAGAATACCGGCTCAATCGATGCCGGCGATTACTCTGGTGAAAGCGATACATTTCAGATGGGGGCCGAAGAAAGCCGGGAGATAGAATTCCAGCTGGAGGAGACCTATTAAACACCTTAAATCTTAAACATCGGCATGGTAATATAGTCACAATCCGCACCTATAAATCCGGAAGATATTGACTCCTTTTGTTTAAATTGCTATACTATTGTTGCATTAAAAGCAAATGAGAACTTCCCCGGGCAGAAAAAGGCAACTTTCCCGAAAGGGTTAGAGCGCAAAGCCAGCGGGCCTTAGGCATTATGCTATGGTGGCCGGGCTGCCTGAACGGGCATTTATTCTGCCTGTCGCCCCTCATGCGGTCGGCAGGTTTTTGCTTTCTGCTTCGGGGCCCAAACCAGAATTAAATTCGCAGGGAGGAATTATTGTGCTGAAGAAAGCTGCAGTATTAATTCTCGTTCTGGCCCTGGTGATGACTTTCTCTATGACGGTTATGGCAGGCAGTAATGGAAGTGGTGTAAATGTAGAGCATGGTGAAGATGTGAACACCTTATCTGATTTTAATAGTCCGGCAGATGATATACTAAACAACCCCCTGGATGTGGCCGGCAACTAGCCGGAAGTAATTATGTAAACATACAGTATTCACAACCTGCGGCCTGCCACATATCTGTTGTGGCGGGTCTTTTTCTTTTGGCTGCAGCATTTATATCGAGAAATTGCTAAAAAAATGTTAATATATGCAGGAAAAAATATGCATTTTCCAGAATATACTATATACGGACTCCTTGATTTTACTATTCCACCGATTTTACTATTCCACCGGGGTGAATGCATATGAAACATTTTAAGGCAGCAGTAAAATTTTCTCTCATAATAATGCTGTTGATTGCAGTCACAATGCCCGCGACCGCCGATAATAATATCGATCTTGATTATCGCGGCACCGATATTCGGGATGTAATCAGGTCACTGGCTTTGATTGCCGGTGAAAATGTTGTTGTCGATGATTCGGTTGAAGGTGAGATAACAGTCCAGTTGAGCGATGTGAGTTTTGAGACGGCGCTGGAACATCTGCTCAAGAGCAAGGATCTTGAGTCACACCGCCGGGAGGATGTAATAATTGTTGCCACACCTGAAAGGCTGGATGAGCTCTACAGAGAGGTGGGAAGGGAGTTAATAACCTTAAATCACCTTGCCACCGGGGAGGCGCGGGAAATTTTGGTGGAGGCTCTGCCCGGAGTTAATGTGCATGAACTTCCCGGTCAGAACCGGCTCTTATTGACGGGTTTTCCCGACCGCCTGCAGGAAGCAAAAGCCCTTATGGACGATATAGATGAGCCTCAGGACAGAGAACAGCGAATAATAGATATCTATGAGCAGAGACCGGAGAAGCTGGCAGAGGAGGTCAGGCAGTTTTTCCCCATGTTAACCGTCCGGCCGCGCACGGACACCGGAGATATTATCATACAGGGAAGCTCCCGGGAGGTTAAAGAGGCGGCAGAGTTCATTCTTGAGCTGGATGTGCCGGCTAGAGATATTGAGGAGATGTACAGGGCCAGTTATATAGGAGCGGAAGAGCTTGTCCGGCAGGTTGAGGGTCTTTTTCCGCCGGAAAAACTGCAGGTGAGCAGGGATAATGAGATAATATCTCTGCGGGGAAGGCCGGAGGCTGTGAATGAGGCCCGGGAGATTCTGGCCGAGCTGGATGAGGAGAGTGAGATAGAAAAGCGCCTGTCATACCGTTCTGATTACATAGCTTTACAGGAGCTTAAGGGAATTGTTGAGGACCTTCATCCTGAACTGGATATAGCCAGCAGTGAAGGCGGACGTGATATCATTCTGCAGGGGGCTGAGACTGCGGTTGAGAAAGCTTCTTCACTGATCTCCGAGCTGGATCGGCCCCGGCGCCAGGTCATGATAGAAGTATTGATCGAAGAAATCTCACATACCGAACTTAAGCAGAGGGGTGTCGACCCCGGCATACTTGAGGATATAACGACCATCGGTATTGATTATGAAGAAGGAGAGATTGATGTCACCGCCCCGGATCTCTTTCAGCTGCTTGATGAAGAAGGAGTTTCCCGCACCATAGCCCGTCCCAGGCTAATGTCCCTCGACGGGGAGGAGGCCACTCTGACCATAGGTGACAGGGTGCCTTACGAAGTAAAGGAGGTGGTCGACGGGGAAATTCAGACGGTGGACTATGAGTATGCCGATGTTGGCATCAACCTGGATTTTGTCCCCACAATAACCAGGGATGATACGATTACACTCGATATAAAGCCTGAGGTGAGCAGCATAACCGAGATGGGTGATGAGCTGACACCTCCTCAGGTCAGAACCAGAGAGCTGGAGAATATCATCTATCTGGAGGATGAACAGACCTTTGCCGTGGGCGGTTTGATACAGGATGAGCTGGAGGAGACGGTCAGGGAGTTTCCCTTTCTGGCTGACCTGCCTCTTCTGGGTGAGCTGTTCAGATACCGCACCGAAGAGGAGAATTTCCCGTTCCGGCATATCTGAACTTTACAATATAACGGAGGACAGGATAGAGGAGAAGCTAAAAGACGATGGCGATTATAAATATAAGCTAACTCTGCCCTCTGATATGGTCTATGAATTAAAACCGGGCGAAACAGTTGAGGATCTGGCCCGGGAAAGCGGTGTGCCAGCTGGAAATATACTTTCCGCCAGCAGGCTGGAATATGAGCGGGCGGAGCCCGGCTCCATTTTGGTATTGAACTATCCGGAAGAGGAAGATATGCTGGAGGAAATTCCCGCAGATATTGAGGGGCAGCAGCTTCTGGAAGAGCGTGAAGATGAAGCAGAGGGCGAGAAAGCTGAAAGAAAAGAGGATTTAAATCAGGAGCCTGCAGACCCCGGTTATGATCATGTTAGACCGCAGCTGGATTTTCAGGACGGCTCCCGGAATATTGCTGAATCCGACATCACTGATTCCGATCGGCCGGAAGATGAGGCAGCTGACAGCTCCGCGGATGATGAAGAAACCCGGGAGTATTTTGTTCAGGTGGGGGCCTTTTCGGAGGAGAAAAATGCCCGCATTAAGGTGGAAAGATTGAATGAAATGGGATATGAAGCCTCCATATCCAGCCAGAATCCCTTCAGGGTTCAGGTTGCCGGGGGCGAAAGCGAAGAGGAGGCCGAGAAAAAGGCAGAAGAGCTGAAAGAAATTGTGGAAGAGGTATATCTTCCCTAGTTCAGCTCCCCCAGTGGTCAGAAGCAAAGGTCAGAAGCATTCCTTATTCTATATTATCCTGTTTTATCTATCTCACTCTCACCTCTGGAGATCTCGGCCTCGGCTTCCAGAAAGGCTTCGACCACTTCGGGGCTGAACTGCCGCCCTTTTTCCCGGCGCAGTGTCTCGCGAGCCTCCTGGCGGGATTTGGCCTCTTTGTAGGGCCTTTCCGTTGTCATGGCATCAAAGGCATCGGCCACGCTCAGTATTTGGGCTTCGATCATTATCTCCTCACCTTCCAGGCCATCTGGATAGCCGCTGCCATCATAATGCTCGTGGTGCTGATGCACTATCTCTCCTACCTTTTGAAAGAAGTCCCGGCTCAGATGCTCGGCTATGATCTCCCGCCCCCATACCGGATGCTTTTCTATCTCCTGCCATTCATCCTCGGTGAGCTCAGCATTTTTGCTCAGTATATCCGGATTAACCTTGATCTTGCCGATATCGTGCAGGAAGGAAGCATATCCCAGCATAAAGAGTTTATTGTCATCTAATTCCAGCTTCTCGCCGGTATGCAGTGAGAGCGACTGCAGCCTGTCACAGTGGGCCTCTGTCTGTCTGTCAACTTCTCTCACTTCTTCATTGAGCTCGACCAGCCGGCGAAACTGCTCCTGCTTGGACTCGAAAACCGGGTTTGTGGTGACACAGAGAAGCAGCGTTTCTTCCAGAGTCTTAAAGTAAACTTCTTGTTCGGTGTTTTTCACAGTTATAAAGCCGCCGGAGTTGATCTCTTTTTCATCTTTCTGCCTGATTATCCTTCCCCGCAGCAGAAAGTACCACTCAAAGTGGTTATCCTCGCCTTTGATGCGGAATACCTTATCTTCATCGATTTTCTGGCGGATAACTTCCAGATCGCCCTGTTTGGCCAGCAGAGATAGGCTGGTGGTCTTGCGTTCAATTTTGCTCATATGTTTGTCCGCTTCATTAACCTCGATCGGCTGTTTGAGTTCATTGTAGGGTAAGGATGGTCTCTGCCGGGAAAAGATGATAGAGTTGCGCTGCTCCTTGGCCTGGTGCAGGTTGCTGTCCGCTGCCTCCAGCAGGCTCTTTTTGTCGGTGCCATCTTCGGGACATACGCTGACTCCGCCGCTGAGCTGCAGGGAAACCTGCCGCCCTTCCACGCTGAAGGTGTGCTGACTGAGATCATCCTTGATGCGGAATGCCGCCCGCTGAGCCTCGGCCAGATTGGCGCCGGGACAGAGGATTATGAATTCATCTCCACCGTAGCGGGTGATGGTATCCTGGGTCCGGCAGTTTTCCTCCAGGAAACCCGCAACCTCACCCAGCAGTTGATCGCCAAAGGTGTGGCCGTGGGACTGGTTGTACTGCTTGAAATTGTCCAGATCCAAAAAGATCAGTGCAAACTTTTCCCCCTCCCGCTCATAACGGGCCAGCAGTTCATCAATTCTCTCGCTCAGATAGCGGG
>CAYXAK010000088.1:0-6910 GCA_964462585.1 uncultured Halanaerobiaceae bacterium | reverse complement strand
TTTCCGTGGCCATTATCGGTGAGCCGATTCTCACCACACTCTTTGCCTGGGTATTACTGGGTGAGAGCGTACCTCAGCTGACAGTTGTGGGCGGAAGCCTTATTCTGATAGGTGTTGTATACACAATGACCAGAAAACCTGATTATGGCCGTGAGCAGAAGAGGACATAAAAAGTTATGATCTGGATTGACAGGGCGGGGAATGAATAATATCATATAGTAACAGCGGAGTATTTTTAGTTCTATCGGGTCGAGAGCTGAAATGGCCCGGCAAACAGGAGGATTATCTATGACAGATAATGATGGAGATTATCTGGTGAGAGCAATATCTAGTGATCGACAGATAAGAGCTCTGGCAGTGAGATCTACTGATGTGGTCAGAGAGGCTAAAAGAAGACACAATACCACCGTTCTTTCCACAGCTGCACTCGGCAGAGTGCTGACAGGTTCACTGCTGGTCGGTGCGATGCTAAAATCCGGCCTCTGGACCGAGCTAAGAGTTGAAGGTGAAGGTCCTCTGGGCAGTATTCTGGCCGAAGCAAATCTGCATGGACAGGTGCGGGGATATGTTCAGAATCCCGGGGTAGAGCTTCCCCTGACCGATGAGGGCAAGATCGATGTGGCCCGGGGAATTGGTCCGGGGAAACTCACCGTGCGCAAGAATTTAGACCTTAAAGACCCCTATGAGGGTAGTGTGGAGCTTATTAGCGGTGAAATAGGTGAGGATCTCACCTATTATTTTACTCAATCCGAGCAGACACCTTCAGCGGTGGGGCTGGGAGTTATGGTCGACTCCGATCTAACAGTCGCCGCTGCCGGAGGTTTTATCGTTCAGCTCATGGGCGGTGCGGAGGATGATGCAGTAAGAATGCTGGAGGAGAATGTGAACAGAATTCATTCCGTGAGCGAGCTGATAGCAGAGGGCATCAAACCTGAGGAGCTGCTTGATCGCCTGTTCGGAGATCTGAGGTTTAGAATTCTGGCTGAGACTGAAGTGGAATTCAGATGCAGATGCAGCAGGGAGAGAACCAGAGAGATGGTGAAATCTCTCCCGGCTGAGGATTTAAGAGAGGTTCTGTCAGAACAGAAAAGAGTTGAAATACGCTGTCAGTTCTGCAACGAGAGCTACGAATTTCTGGAAGAGGAGGCCCGGGAAATACTGGAAGAGATAGAGTCTCAATAACTTTTAAGCCCGGGCATTATAGCAAATATAAATTTTGGAGGAGGAATATATATGCTGCGGAAAATTGCCGATACCGTTAAAGGGCTTTCTGTCGATGCTGTGGAGAGGGCCGGATCAGGCCATCCTGGAATGCCTGTTGGCTGTGCCGAACTCACCTCACTGCTTTTCGGAGAGGTCATGTCCTATTATCCGGAAGAACCTCAGTGGCCGGACAGGGATAGATTTGTGCTCTCAGCAGGTCATGGCTCAATGCTGCTTTATTCTTTTCTACATCTGAGCGGTTTCGATCTCTCACTGGAAGATCTGAAGAACTTCCGTCAGCTGGAATCACCCACGCCGGGACATCCTGAATTCAGAGACACACCGGGTGTGGAGACCACCACCGGACCATTAGGACAGGGTTTTTCCAATGCCGTGGGGATGGCTTTAGCCGAGAGAATGCTGGCCTCCAGATACAATACAGAGAAGATAGATCTTATAGATCACCACACGTATGTTCTGGCGAGTGATGGAGATCTCATGGAAGGAATCAGCTCTGAGGCCGGATCGCTGGCAGGGCATCTGGGTCTGGGCAAGCTGATCGTATTTTATGATTCCAATAAAATCTCAATTGAAGGCAGTACTGATTTAGCCTTCACCGAGAATGCTCCTGCCCGCTTTGAAGCCTTTAACTGGCAGGTGATTGAGGATGTGGATGGTTACGATTATGAAGAGCTGCGCGATGCTGTAAGCCAGGCCAGATCGGAAGAGAAAAAACCCACACTGATCGAGGTAAAAACTGAAATAGCCCATCAGGCGCCCACCATGGAAGGAGATGCCGGAGCCCATGGTGCTCCTCTGGGCGAAGAGGAGATAAGGGGCCTCAAGGAGAAAATAGGGCTGCCGCCGGAGGAAAAATTCTTCATACCGGAAGAAGTCAATGATTTCTGGCGGGAAAAGAGAGCTGAACTCAGGGAGGAATACAGCACCTGGCAGGATAAATTTGAGCGCTGGCAGGAAGAGAATCCCGAGCTTTATAAACAGTGGCAGAGAGCTCATGATCTGGAGATCCCGGAAGGTCTGAGCGAGCGCATCGATAGTCTAGATATGGACATGGATACTGCCACCCGCAAATCAGCAGGAAAGGTCCTGAGCGAGATAATGGAGGAAGTAGACTATCTCGTCGGCGGCTCGGCTGATCTGGCTCCCTCCAACAAAACCTATCAGGAGGATAAAGGCGAGGTCCAGGCCGGTGAATATTCCGGACGCAATTTCCGCTTTGGTGTCAGAGAACATGCCATGGGTGGTATAGTGAATGGCATCTCGCTGCATTCGGGATTGAGACCTTTTGCTGCCACATTCTTGGTCTTCTCAGATTATATGCGCCCTGCTATAAGGCTGGCAGCACTTATGAAGCTGCCCAATATATATGTATTCACACATGATTCCATCTTCATCGGTGAGGATGGTCCCACACACCAGCCGGTGGAACATCTTGAATCACTGCGTGTTATGCCCAACCTGCAGGTATTAAGGCCTGCTGATGCTGAAGAGGCTGCAGCAGCCTGGCAGCAGGCGCTGGAATACAGAGAGGGCCCAACTGCTCTGATACTGACCAGACAGTCCTGTCCCTCTCTGGACAGGGATAATGAGGTGGATATGGAAAGCGGAGGTTATGTAATTCGGCAGAGCGAAAATCCTGATACAATTCTCATGGCCAGCGGCAGTGAGGTCTCACTGGCCGTCGAAGTTGCCGAGCTGCTTGAAAATGAAGGCATATCTGCCAGGGTTATTTCCATACCCAACCGCGAGAAATTCTCCAGATGGCTCAGTGCCGGGGGCGGTGATCTGCTGAGACCGAATTCGGCCCGCAGAGTCGTGCTGGAAGCAGGTGTAAGCCAGGGCTGGTATGAATTCATAGGTGCCGGCGATCTTGTTTTTTCCGTTGAAGATTTTGGCCAGAGTGCTCCCGGTGAAGAGGTGGGAAGATATTTTGGCTTCGATGCTGAAGAGATTGCCCGTGATATCAAGAGCAACCTGACATAAACAGGGGGGATCAAGTTGCCAGGGAAACGGACTTCATCTATCGTATTTACAGCAGTTTGTCTTCTGCTCATTCTGTCTCCGGGCACTCTCCGGGCTGCAGATAATGGTGATATTATCGACGGCGAAAAAGCTGCGGACTTTGTCCAGGGCATTTTACAGCAGCAGCTGGCAGGCCGGAGAATTTCCGGGGCCGTAATAAGTGTGGTACATGGTGATGAGATAATCCATGAGGGGGCAGCAGGCAGATCCAGCTGGGACGGAACAGAAAAACTAAATCCCCGCAAACATATGGTCAGGATCGGCACAGCAGGCAAAGTGTTCACCTGGACTGGTATAATGCAGCAGGTAGAGCGGGGCAATATTGAGCTGGCGGAAGATATCAATCAATATCTTCCAGAAGAGCAGAGGCTGGAATATGAAGATGATGAAGATCCCGTGACCCTGGCAGAAGTTATGTCCCACAGAGCGGGCTTTGAGAGAAGAGAGATGGGCCGTATTGTGACAGAGGAGGATTTTCTGGATTTATCACAATATATAGAAGAATCTGGCCATCCAGCCCGTGTCTATGCCGGAAGAGATATTTACAGCTATTCAAACCACGGGGCCACACTGGCCGGGGCGGTCTTAGAGGAGATGACAGATCAGAGCTATGAGGAATACCTGCAGGAGGAAATTTTTGCCCCGCTCTGGATGAGAAACTCCACCGCAGAACAGCCTCCTGCTGATCGTGAAAGATTGAGCTCGGGTCATAGAACTGAAGCCGGCTCTCACAGCCCCGGTGATTTTGAGTATATACAGGATATTCCGGCCGGGGGGCATTCAGTCACCGCCAGAGATATGGCGAATTTTATGAGAGCGATCATGCCCCGGACCGAGGAGGGCAGAATGTGGAGAATATTATCTGAGGAGATGATCGAAAAACTGTTTTCTTCCCGATTTTCCCTGCATCCCCGTGCTGCCGGATGGACATATGGTATGAAAAGAGGAGAATTTTTAGGTGAGCCCTCGATCTGGCACGAAGGTGATACAGAATATTTTAGTTCAGGCCTCTATTTCTTCCCGGAAAGGGATCTGGGTATATTTGTAAGCTATAATGGCGGAGAAGGTAAGTCAGCCCGGCGGGAACTTGTAAATGCATTTATCGGAGGATTTGTGGTTGAGTGGACATCTGAAGATAATTTTGAGTTCGAATCCGATGAAGACCTGTCTCAATATGCCGGCAGATACTATACTGCCCCGGCCTCCCATACGACACCCGAAAAGGTTTTCAGCCGTATTGAGAGCACAAGAGTAAAAGCAGATGAGAAAAGACTGATAGTCTACAATGAGGATGAGATGACATATTATCCTCATGAGGAAGCTGAAATGTTTATTTCTCAGGATGGCAGCTCTTCTCTTATTTTCCTCGATGATGGAGATAATAACAATAAGAAGGCGGTATGGGGTGAAGATCCAACAGGGGTTCTTGTAGAGCTTTCACTTCTGGAATCCCCGTTTCTGCATCTGGGCATCACAGCCCTGGCCTTCCTGGCTTATATTTTAACACCGCTGGCCAATATCAGAAGTTTTGTTTCTGGCACTGGGGGAGGGCTGTCAAGAAGGAAATCTCTGGCCAGATGGCCGGGAATTGTGCTGTCTGCGCTGGGGATCATCTTCATTGTCTTTCAGGCCTATCATATCTGGCAGCTTTATCATCTTCCCGGGGGCTGGCCTGAATGGATGGGGTTGATAAATTTAATCCCGGTAGTCATGGCTGTTCTGCTTTTGATTATGCTCTATCAGTTGATAAGAGAGGGGATTATGCGCAGCAACTTTTTCAACCAGGCTCTGCTCTTATTTATAAGCGCCGCTTTTCTGGGTGTTCTCTATTATTATAATTTTATAGGCTTTCTGGTCTTTCATTGATTGGGAAATGATTATTTATCAGAATGGGGTTTTCTGCAGGCTTTTGGCATTATTCCAGTAAATTGGGGTGGTTTTCAGTGTCAGATCTGAAGGATAAAATTTTTGCCCTGGATATTGGAACCAGAACAGTGGTGGGTTTGCTGCTGGGCAAAGAGCAGGGGATTTACAAGATTATCTCCTCGCAGGTTATAACCCATAATAGCAGGGCCATGTATGATGGGCAGATCCATGATATTCAGGCTGTAACCGGGATGGCGGAAGAAATAATTGCTGCTCTGGAGGAGGATACAGGATATGAGATTGAAGAGGCCGGCATAGCTGCAGCTGGCAGAGCTCTCAAGACGGCAGAAGCCACCGGTGAGATCGATTTTTCCCGTAAAAAGAAAATTTCCAGCGCTGATGTGAGATCACTGGAATACGCTGCGGTGCAGAAAGCCAGGGAAAAATTGCTTGATGAAGGAATGGAGGATGGGCAATCAGGGTATCATTTTGTGGGGATGACAGTTAAGGAATACAGGGTGGACGGAATTTTTGTCCGGGAGATCTTACACCAGCAGGGCAGAAATATTGAAGTGGATATCATAGCGACCTTTCTGCCTCGTATTGTGGTGGATTCTCTGCTCTCTGTGATGGATAATCTTGGTTTAAGAGTCTCCAGTCTCACACTGGAGCCCATGGCCGCCTCCCGCATTGTAATCCCCGGAGATATGTATAATTTTAATCTGGCTCTGGTAGATATAGGGGCAGGCACAGCTGATATTGCCGTGACAAAGGGGGGGTCTATGAAGGGCTTTGGCATGGTTCCTGTGGCCGGTGATGAGATCACCGAGACAATTGCTGAAAAGTTCATGATCGATTACCATCAGGCCGAGGAGATTAAATGCCGGCTGGAAGAGGATGAGAACTACAGAGTGCGTAATGCTCTGGGCAGCGAGATTGAGATCAAAAGTGAGGATATAAGAGATGCTGCTGAAGAGAGGGTAAAAGAGATGGCCGGTCTGGTGGGGGAGGAAATAAAGAGGCTTAACGGAGGTGCACCCCGCGGTGTTATATGCATTGGAGGGGGAAGCTTGATCCCGGGTTTTACGGATAAGCTGGCCGGTTATCTGAAACTGGATGGGGATAGAGTGGGAATTCGAAATGCAGAAGACCTGAAGGATGTAGAGGGCAGAATAGATGCTATCGCCGGCTCTCAGATGATCACCCCCGCCGGCATCGGAGTGATGGCTGACAGTGCTGAGCGTGATGAGGTATTTATCCAGGTTGAGGTAAATGGCGAGATGATCAGTCTATTTGCCCTGCAGGAGCCTGAAGTTAAAGATGCTATTCTCCAGGCAGATGTAGATCCAAAACAGCTTCGACCCCGACCGGGCAGGGGACTTACCTATACGTTGAATGGTGAGGTGCATTCTATCCCTGGAGAGCCGGGAGATGCAGGGAGGATTATTCTAAACGGGGAAAATGCTAAACTCGACACCCAAATTGAAAATGGAGATGTGCTTGAATTTCATCCGGGTGAAGAGGGTGCAGATGCCGAAGCAAAGATCGGTGATGTATTTGATGATGAGGACTTTGAGGCTAAAAAAATAATATTTGCAGATGAGGAGATAGTCCTCGAACCTGGATTGAAGGCTGATGGCAGAAGGGCTGGGCCTGAAGATGAACTGCAGGATGGTATGGAAATAGAATACAGCCCCGTTCAAACTGTAGCCGATGCAGTTGAAAAAATCTGTGAAGTTGAAATCTCTGATTTGAATAATGAGTTCATAGAGGTTAAAATAAATGGTGAGGGATCCTA
>CAYXAK010000087.1:0-7225 GCA_964462585.1 uncultured Halanaerobiaceae bacterium | reverse complement strand
ACAGCAGATCAGGGGGTCTTACTATGAAATTTACCGAAATGGACACGGGAATTGTGAAACTCGATAATGGTGAAGACATCTTCTACCGGGAAAGTCAAGGTGAGGGACAGAAGCTGGTTCTAATCCACGGTAATATGGTCTCATCGAAACACTTTGACATTCTTATCGAAGTCCTGCCGGACGAACTGCACATTCTCGCTCCTGATATGAGGGGTTTCGGAAAATCAAGCTACAGACAGGAGATCAACTCCCTGCAGGAGCTGGCCTCTGATGTCGAGGAGGTTATGGATGCCAGAGATTTCTGGCCCTGTGCACTGCTGGGCTGGTCGACCGGTGGCGGTGTGGCCATGGAGATAACTCTTTCCAGGCAGGAAGAGGTGGAGAAGCTTATTCTCATGGAATCTGTCAGCACCCGGGGCTATCCCATGTTTAAAAAAGATGAAGATGGTGAGCCTATTTTCAGCGAGCAGCTGGAGACCAAAGAGGAAATTGCTGCTGATCCGGTTAAAACACAGCCCATCAAAAACGCACAGAAAGCCGAAAACAAAGAGTTTATAAAACAAATCTGGAATCAGCTCATATATGTAAATAATAAGCCCGCTCCGGAAAAGTACGATGAATATCTTGATGACATCTTATCCCAGCGCAATCTGGTCGATATATATTATTCTCTGGCCCATTTCAATATTAGTCCCGAACACAACGGCATCGAACCGGGCAGGAATGAGGCCGAAGAGATTGATGTGCCGACACTTGTGCTCTGGGGTGAGGAAGATCTGGTAATTACCGAAGAAATGGCCCGGCAGACTGCCGCAGATATTGGCGATAACGCCGAGCTTGTGCATCTGGAAGGCTGTGGACACTCTCCTTTAATAGACGATATAAAACAGCTGACAGATGTTACACTGGACTTTCTCAAAAATTAAGGGAGGTAGATAAAATGAGTGTCAGCATTATCGGTACCGGCCACACCGACGTTGGCCGGCTGGAAGATAGTATATATGATCTCATCGAGGAAGCCGGACTGGAAGCACTTGAGGAGGCAGCAATTGCTCCCGGGGATATTGGGGGAATCTGGCTGGGCAATTTCAGCTCCGGCAGCTTCAACAACCAGGAGCATCTCGCCCCATATGCTTTAACCATTGATGATAACCTGAGATTTACGCCGGCCACCAGTGTGGAAAATGCCTGTGCGTCGGGCTCTGCCGCCATAGATGAGGCCAGAAAAGCCTTAGAGGCAGACGAGATCGATTTTGCTCTGGTGATCGGGGTGGAAAAGATGACATCCCGAGATACCAAAGAGACCATGAAAATCCTCTCAAAGGCCTCTTACTGGCCTCAGGAGGGGGCCGAAGGCATGACTTTTCCCGGGCTTTTCGCTGAATTTGCCCGCGGCTACAGCGAATATCACGATATTCCCATCTCCGATCTCCGGGAGGATTTCGCCCGCATTGCCGCCAAAAATCACCGCAATGCCACAGAAAATCCCCTGGCCCAGATGCCCTGGGACTGCAGCTATGAAGATATATTATCCCTTCCTGAAGATAAAAATCCCGTCATCGCTGAGCCACTGCATATGTATGACTGCTCTCTGATATCTGACGGAGCAGCTGCAGCAGTGCTAACCTCAGCTGAAAATGCAAGTAATGAGGATAAAGCCGTAGAAATCACCGCCTGCAGCCATGTGACTGATCATCTCTCACTGGATCAGAGATCCAATTACGAGTTTACGGCCGGTAAAAAAGCGGTAAAAGCAGCTCTTGATGAAGCAGGACTTGCTGTCAGCGATCTGGATTTTGCCGAAATCCATGACTGTTTCACAATTGCCGAGCTGTTAAGTTATGAAGCACTGGGGATTGTTGGAGATGGTGAAGGAAGCCGGGCTATCAGAGAGGGTATCACAGCACCTGACGGAGACATGCCCATCAATCCTTCTGGAGGCCTTAAGGCCAAAGGGCACCCGGTGGGTGCTACCGGTGTCTCCATGGCCGTGCTCTGTGCCCGACAGCTGTGGGGCGATCCGCTGGGGGTCGATATAGAGGGGGCTGAAATCGGAGCCAGTTACAACATTGGCGGCAGTGCAGCTTCCAATTATTTTCTCATATATGAACTTCAGAACAGCTGATACCTCAAATGGTGTCGACACATTCACTGGCAAAAGGCAAAAAAGGCCGGGCCCCTCTCCGCTCAGCAGGGTCCGGCCTCCTTTTTATATCATCTCAGGCGAAAATAATCTGCGCTTCAACCCGCTTAACTTTTCAGCTTATCACGCAGCTCCTCTATTTTTCTGCCCGGTTTTAAATCCATTCTCTCCTGTAAAATTTGCCGGCAGCGGGAATAGGTTTTAAGGGCCATCGTTCTCCTGCCCAGAGCCCGGTAGCAGCGCATCAAAAAATAATAGGCTCTCTCCCAGCAGATATCTATTTTCAATGCCTGATTGCAGTGCTCAATACATCTTTCGTATTTTTCCCTCTGAAAAAAGTGCTCTATAATCCGGTTCTGGGCTGTAAGATATTTATTTCTGAGGCTCTCCCTTTCCTCACGCACAAAATCGAGATAGGTCTCCTCGGCCAGAAAATCACCCTGATAAAGATCAACAGCCTTCTGAAAATATTCCACCGCTTCTGAGGGCAGCTCTTCCCCTTTACCCCGGGATATCAGCCTCTCAAATTCCTCCACATCATAGTAATAGCTGGCCTCTTCATTTAAACCATAATAGCCCTTTCGGCGGTTGATAAAATAGGGGTCCTGGCGCGGCTCTCTGTCCGGCTCCAGCGTCTTTTTGAGTGAGTTGAGTGTGACTTTGAAATTGCTGCGGGCACTCTCCAGATCAGAATCGGGCCAGAGAATGGAGCAGATTCTGTCCCGGGAAATCATCTCTCCACGGTGGACCAGAAACAGCAGCAGCAGTCTTCGGGCTTTCTCCCGCTGCCATTCATCCGCCGATATCTCCTCCCAGCCCCGGTAGAACTGACAGCGGCCGAAGGCCGATATTCTCAGCGTGTAACCGGGATGTCTCTCCAGGCCGCTGTAACCCAGTTCGGCCAGGAGTGAACTCAAAACCTGTTCCATCCCCCCAACCGGTGAATTATCATCTCCATCCCGGGCTGATAGCAGCACCGGGACTATTCTGTCAGGATCCCGGGCTGTAAAGAGCGTCTTTTGCTCTATGAGCTCCATCAGATCATTATCAGACAGCAGATCTAGAAGCTCATGCAGTGTCACCTGGCAACGATAGTGCTTATCCTCCTGGTGATTGATGATGGTAAGCCAGTAATTGCAGATGGCACGGCTGTAGAGATCATAGGTATCCTGGCTCACCCTGCGCGCTGCCTGCAGATCTTCCCTGGCTCTGACCAGCTTATCCTGCTGAAAGCGATTAATGCCCAGAGCGATCGAAAGCAGAGCCTTCAGCCATTCATCCCCGGCCTCCCGGGCTATGGTCTTTCCTTCCCGGGCATATCTCTCACCCAGATTTCTATCACCGTAGAAAGCCTCGAGCAGTGCCAGCCCCATCAGAGGTTCACACCTGCCCCGGCGCAGATCTATCTCTTCCAAAATATTGAGGGCTCGCTGATAGGAGCTGCGGGCTTCATCCGCACTGTAGCCATCTCTGAGCTGCAGTGCGTGCCCCCTTCTCATCCTGGCCACAGCTTCGGTAAAGGGAGAGGTGAAATCCTGGACAAGCTCCAGGCCTCTTTCGGCCTGATCCAGAGCCTTCTGACTTCTGCCCAGAAAAGAATATATAAGAGAGCGCAGCAGCACGGTCTCACGATGGGAACGGGGCATATTCCAGGCTGAGCCTTCCCTCTTCTGCTCCTCATCGTCCAGCGTGGTGAGTGCCTGTTTCAATCTGCCTGTTCGCAGCTGCACCCTGCCGCCCAGATTGTTTTCCAGCTCTATATCCTGCGAGATCTGCTCCGCTTTCCGCCGATATTTTTCCGCCTCTTCAAAATGCCCCTCATTTATTTTGTTTTCGGCCATGAGCCTGAGCAGTTCCGCCTCACTCTGGCTGCTGTCCTCGAGCCTGATCTTCTCCACTTTCTGCAGATATTCATCAGCCAGGTTTGGCTGTACGGTATCCAGATAGACAAGGGCCAGCCGCTTCAGCACCTCCAGGCGGAAGCTCTCATCACCTTCTCTATCATCCTCAGCCCGATTCCGTGGATTCTGTGTCAGATGATCTTCTGCCTCCCTGTAGAGAGTCAGAGCACCATTGAAATCATTTTTTATCCTGTATATATCACCCTGATGCAGAAAAAGACGGGGGTTTTTATGGAATATCTCCTCCGGTATTTCATCCAGAAACCCCTGCAAAACCTCAACCTGTCCGGCCTGCAGCAGGCTGTCAGCGCATTTCAATATCTTCTCTGCCGCCCGCCCGTAAGCCTCTGCCTGCAGAAGATGATAGATCACCCATCTGTTCTTTTCCATATCCTCCATGATATCGGCGGCCTGATTATGCATATCCTCCGGTGAATACTCCTGCTCAGCTCTATTCTGCAGAAAGTCACGAAAGAGATGATGAAATCTATACTGATCGGAACTGTACTTCTTCACAAAAAGGCTGTGTTCGGCCAGCCTCTCCATCAGTTCAACACCGTCCAGCTGCTGTGGAGATAGACGCTGGCAGACCCGGGTATTTATCTCCTGCAGAAAAGAGGTTTTATAGAGAAAATCTTTTTCAGAGGGGGTAAGGTCGCTCATGACCTCATCTGTCAGATAAGCGAAGATGATTTCCAGTGAATCACCGGGGGCAGCGGCCAGTTTTCTCAAAGCTCCATCTCTGCTGCAGTCCACACTCCTGCCCAGCAGATCGACGGCCATGGTCCAGCCTTCAGTAATGCTGTAGATCTTATTCGCCTGTTCAGGCCCCGGTTTACAGCCATGGCGCAGTTCAAGAAACTCCTTTATCTCATTCTCACTCAGGGCAAAATCCTCACCGTCGATAATGTGAACTCTATTTTTAAGCTGCCAGTTGAGCAGATCGGGAAACTCGGGCTGGTATCTTCCCGCCAGAATGATATGGAACCGGGGCGGGAGATTGGAGATGAGATAGTTGAGCAGCGTTATCACCCTCTCGCCTTCGCTCAGCAGATGAATATCATCGAGTATCAGATAATAATCATTCTGTAAATTTTCCAGCAACTCGTTTAGAAACAGGTCCAGAGCCGACTGCAGTTTACCGGTCTGCTCGCCCACATTCTGCAGATGGTTATGGGCCTCATAGCTGAGATCCCCGCGATCATAACTGACAGCCGCCAGGAGATTGCGCAGAAAAACACCGGGATCTTCATCGAATTCGTCCAGGCTGTACCAGGCAAAATTATCGCGGCCTTTAAAGTAGCCGGCCAGCAGCGTGGTCTTGCCACAACCCGGCCCGGCCGTGATCATGGTCAGCGGATAATCCCCGGACTCTGCCATCTTTTTCTCCAGTTCCTCGCCAATCCACACATCTTCCTGAAGCTGAGGAGGAATAAATCTGGTCTTTAATACCGTGTCAGCCATAGATTTCTCCCCTTTTCTTTTGGCAGCTTTAAAAATATGGTCTTTCCAGCTTGATATAAAGCCGGCTGGTGGTTATCATAAATAATGACAGCACTAATAACCCAATGAATAAAAAGAGGTGAGAGCCAGTGGAAATAAGATGGCTGGGCAATTCCTGTCTGGAGGTCGACAGCACTGAAAACCTGCTCATCGATCCCAGTTTTACCGTCAAACCTCAGCTGGATCCGGACATAATTCTCATAACCCATGAACACGATGATCACATCGATCCCGAACAGATAAAATACTGGGAGAAGGACGTCCCGATTTTTGCACCCGGTTCAGTTTTAAGAGAGTTTGATCTGGAAGCCGAAAGGGTAAGGCCGGGCGAGGAGATCGCCGGCTCCATTCAGGCCTTCTCCATCGACTGCTACGGATCCGATGAAGCACTCAGCTATTATTACAAAGGCCTTTTGCATACGGCAGATGCCGCCCGGTTTACTCAGCCCGGCAGCGCTGTCAGCGTCCTCTTTACCGCCTGTTTTGCCGATTTCTATCAGGAATATCTGGAATCCTGCCAAAAGATCCAGCCCGATCTGGTCATACCCTACCACTATGACCATCAGGATGATAATGAAAGGGAAGAAGCCAGAGAGTTAATCAGGCTTCTGGAACGTGAGGGTTTTAATACCCGCCAGCTCTCACCGGGAGAAAAGATAGAGCTATAGATCGGAAATATACAGATAGATAACAGTTCAAACATCCCTGCCGCCATAACGGCGGCAAATTTTACTTATTATTTCCGACCGGGTGGGATGAGCAAGGGGCAGCTCCGCTATATCCTCCGGTGAGATTTCATTTTGCACAGCTGCTGCCAGCAGACCGTGGACATCCTCCAGACCTTGACCGGCCAGATGGGCACCGGCTATTACTCCTTCTTTCTCATCCACTATTAGTTTAGCCAGGCCCTCCTCTTCACCGGCAGCAAGAGCCCTGAGATTGTGATCAAATGTCAGGCTCAGAACCTCGAATCTATCTTTTTCTTCAACATCATCCTCTCTCAATCCGATGCCAGTTACCCGGGGATTGCAGAAAAACACATAGGGTATCTGCAGGTAATCCACTTCTTTTTCTCTCCCCAGTATTGTGGCCGCTGCCGCTCTGCCTTCAGTCATGGCAGCATTAGCAGAGGACATACCTCCTACCACATCACCAGCCGCCAGGATGCCGGGCTGGGAGGTCTTCATTTTCCTATCTCTGGATATAAAGCCCTCTTCATCGAACTCCAGCTCCAGACCGGCTCCCAGCTCTGGCAGCACCGGTTTTTGAGCCCCGGTCAATATCAGCACCTCAGCCTCGATGCGGCCATCTTCCAGCTCCAGCAAAAGCTTTTCCTCTCTTTTCTCGAAGTGCTCAACTGTGGTTGAAGTCTTAATTTCGATGCCGCGCTCATCGAAATTCTCTCTCATAAACTCCGCGATCTCGCCATCGGTATTGGGCAGAATTCTATTCTCCTGCTCTATCATCGTCACCCCGGCCCCCAGCCGGTCGTAGAGGCTGGCAAACTCAGCTCCCTCTACATCTGCCCCCACTATCGCCACACTCTCGACCTCCAGCCAGTTACCGGCCATTATCTCCTCATAGGTGATTATGCGCTGTGATTCCGTCCGGGAAAAAGCCAGTGGAGAAACCGGCCTGCTGCCGGTGGCCAGAACGATATTCTCCACCTCCAGCTCAA
>CAYXAK010000086.1:4687-7226 GCA_964462585.1 uncultured Halanaerobiaceae bacterium | reverse complement strand
ATGGAGGAGGCCAGTTCCCATGAGGCCAAGACCATCCACAGACTGCTCGATTTTAACTATCATCAGGGCGGCTTCCAGAAAAATGAACAGAACCAGCTGGACAGTGATGTGATCATAATTGATGAAGCCTCAATGCTTGACGCCAGGTTGATGTATAATCTGATAAGAGCAGTGCCTTCCGCAGCGAGGATGATACTGGTAGGTGATGTAAATCAGCTGCCTCCTGTAGGAGCCGGTTATGTGCTGAGAGATCTCCTCGATTCCAGTGCCCTGCCTGTCGTCAGGCTGAAAAAGATATTCCGTCAGGCCGAGGAGAGCATGATAGTGGTGAACTCCCACCGGATCAATAACGGGCAGATGCCTATTCTTACCGGTAAGAATGAGGGTTTGCATGATTTTTATTTTGTGGAAGAGAAAAAAAAGGAGAAGGTTCTGGCCATGATATTGAAGCTGGTGCAGGAGAGGATACCTGACCGTTTTAATTTTGATTCTATTGACGATGTGCAGGTGTTAAGCCCCATGAGAAGAGGAGTGCTGGGGGTGGAAAATCTCAACCAGGAGCTCAAACAGGCTCTAAATCCTCCCCTGCCGGCGGGAGAAGAGGGCATAAAGTATGGTGGGCGTGAGTTCAATATAGGGGATAAGGTTATGCAGATAAAAAACAACTATGATCTGGAAGTCTTCAATGGAGATATAGGCAGAATTATCTCTCTGGATGCCGAAAGCTCCCGTCTGAATGTGGATTTCGCCGGCAGGTCCGTTACATATGAGCATAAGGACCTGGAAGAGCTGAGACTGGCCTATGCCACCACCGTACACAAATCCCAGGGTTCGGAATACAGAGCGGTGGTGATGCCCATCTCCACCCAGCATTATATCATGCTCCAGAGAAAACTGGTATATACAGCTCTCACCAGAGCGGAGGATCTTGCGGTTCTAATAGGAAGCAAAAAAGCTCTGGGTATGGCTGTTAACAATAACAGGGATGAGCGGAGATATTCTCTGCTGTCAGAGAGGATCAATAGATTCAGGGGGTGACTGTCAATGCTAGAATTTGAAGGTGAAGAGATGGCTGGATTCTTTGGTTATCTGCAGGAGTGGCTCTTCAGCGAGATAATAATAATAGATAACCTGGTTTCTTTTCTGGTTCTTATGGCTCTTGTCGGGCTTTCCTATCTGCTCAGAAAGAGAGTCCTGAAGAGAGGTGAACAGCTGCTATCTTTCCTGCCCGATCCGGTCGTGCCTGAAGCTCTGGAATTCTGGCAGGAGATATATCTGCAGCTGTCGCTGGCCGTGTTCATAGGTTTTTACAGCATATTTGCCAGCGTCTTTAACCTGCCCGAGTTCATAACCTCCATAGCCGGGTATCTGCTTACGGCCTGGCTCATAATCAGATTTATAACCTGGTTTCTGCCGGATACGATCTGGGTGCAGCTGCTTTCCTATCTGGTCTGGATTATAGCTGTTCTGAACATACTGGGGATATATGAGGTAGTGGTGGAATTTCTGGAGGGCATAGAGCTCAATCTGGGTGAGTTTCATCTCTCGGTTATGCTGGTCCTCAGAGGAATTCTGGTATTTGCTTTTCTGTTCTGGGTGGCCGGTTTTGTCGAAAAATCGATGCGAAACAGGCTGCGCACCAGCGATGATCTGACCCCCTCTATCAGAGTGCTGCTCCAGAAGATTTTGAGAATTGTAATATATATCACGGCTTTTTTCATCGGCTTGAGCAGCATCGGAATCGATTTAAGCGCCTTCGCCTTCATGGGTGGTGCTGTCGGTGTCGGCCTTGGCTTTGGCCTGCAGAAAATTGTCTCCAATTTTGTCAGCGGTATAATAATAATACTGGATAAATCTATAAAGCCCGGTGATGTTGTGGAGATAGATGAAGTCTTCGGTCAGGTGAGATCACTCAATTCCCGCTATGTTGACGTGGTGGCACGCTCGGGCAAAGAATTTCTGATACCCAATGAAAACTTCATCACCAGCCAGGTTATAAACTGGTCCTACAGTGATAATTATGTCAGGGTTGATCTGGATATAGGTGTCGGCTATGACAGCGATCTGAAGAGGGTGAGGGAACTGATAATGGAGGCCAGTGAGGATAAAGAGAGGCTTCTCAGCAGGCCCGAACCCAGATGTCTGGTGAAAAATTTCGGCGATAATACTGTGGATTTTCAGCTGCGCTTCTGGATTAATGATCCCGAGGAGGGGGTCGACAATATCAAAAGCGAATTGATGATGGATATATGGGAGCTGTTTCACGAAAATGGCATCAATATTGCCTTCCCCCAGCGCGATCTGCATCTGGAGTCGATCTCGGAAGAGGCAGCTGCCAGAATGAAAGAGATATGGCAGCAGCAGGAAGAGAGCTGATTTCATTCCTGAAATCATTATCAGTTGATGATTTTTGCTATCAATAGACTTCCTTCAAAGAGCAGTATGAGCGGACCGGCCAGCATGGCCTGGGTTATTATATCCGGAGGGGTTAGTATAGCTCCCACCACAAAGATGAGAACTATGACATACTTTCGCAGGG
>CAYXAK010000086.1:0-4587 GCA_964462585.1 uncultured Halanaerobiaceae bacterium | reverse complement strand
GGGGTTAGTATAGCTCCCACCACAAAGATGAGAACTATGACATACTTTCGCAGGGAGGTGAGAGTTGATACGGTAACAATCCCCATCCTGATAATGAGGTTTAAAATCAGGGGCATCTGAAATATTAGCCCAAAGGGTATGAGAAGTGTGAGGAGAAAGGAGACATATTGATCAAGCGAGATCATGGCTTCCAGTTCAGGGCTGCCGAAATTTAAGAGAAAATTCATGCCCAGGGGCAGCACGACAAAGAAGCCGAAGATAATTCCGGCATAGAAGAGTATGAGGCTGGTGGGCAGCAGTGTGAAAAAGAATTTTTTTTCATTTGCCTTTAGTGCGGGCAGGACGAATTTCCAGAACTGGTAGAGAACAAAAGGCAGCGAAACCAATATTCCGGCCAGTATGGCAACTTTAATATGGGTTATAAAGGCCTCGGCCGGGCTTAAAAACACCAGCTCCCCCACGGGCTGTGAGAGATAATCCACCAGCTCATCTGAAAAGAAGTAGGCCAGAATAGAGAAGATAAACACCGAGACCAGGGCTTTAATTAATCTGCTGCGGAGTTCGGTTAGGTGTTCAACCAGCGTCATTTCCAGTTCTGAGTTGGATTTAGTCTCAGGCATATACTGCATTTCCCCCTGGCTTATTATATATTGGCGGGATCAAATTGCGGTCAGTTAATTTTAATTTGTATCCTCTTCAGCTTTTTCCGGCTCCTCGTCCTCTTCGATCTGGGCAACATCTTCCACTTCCTGGCTGGCCTGTTTTAACTCTCTGATACCGGAACCTATAGCCCTTCCTATTTCGGGCAGCCGGCTCGGTCCGAAGATCACCAGCACTATTACAAGCACTATTATTAGCTCTGGAGCACCCAGTCCAAACATGATTTTCCCCCTCATTTATGAGATGGTTTATTTCAGCACTCGATGGAAACGGCTGTTCTGATCTGATTTAATTATATAACTTCTGGGATAAAAAATAAAGGGATAACTTGCCGACAAAGGCAAAATAGTCTTGACCTGAGAGGAAAAATGAGTTATTATATTTGCAACTGACATAAATTTTCTGGAAGGGAGTGAAGTAATGGAGGCAACTGCCGGAGATTATGTTATGGTTAAGGCCCTTGAAGACGGGGTCACACTCATAGGGCTGACCAGAGGAGAGGAGACAACATTTCATCACACTGAGAAACTGGATGAAGGTGAGGTTATGGTAGCACAGTTTACCAGGCATACCTCAGCGATAAAGGTTCAGGGTGAGGCAAAGATCATAACCGACTGCGGAGAAATGCATTCAGAATGATGGATCAGAAATGTCAGCATAGCTGAGATGAGCCAGGCCAGATGAGATGAGGCGAGCTGAGCTTAAGATGAGAAGGTCTATCTTCCCAGATCATTAATGATTTCATCTCATCGGGCTGGCGTCCGATTTTTTTATTTACTAACATTTTACCGCATTCAATCGATACAACACCGACATAAGGAGGTAAAATCATGAGTAAGAGAAGTAAAATGGATGCCGCCCGGAAGGGAGAAGAAAGAGGATTTTTCGGAGAATTTGGAGGTCAATTTGTACCTGAAAGTGTGGAAGCTGCGCTAAACGAGCTGGAAACAGCCTTATATGATGTGCTTGAGGATGAAAGCTTTCAGGGGGAATTTTCAGCATATCTCAAGGAAAATGTGGGAAGACCCAGCCCGCTTTATTATGCTGAAAACCTGACAGAGAAATATGGCCCCAAAATATATCTGAAACGGGAAGATTTGAATCATATGGGTGCACATAAGATCAACAATACAATCGGTCAGGCTCTTCTGGCCTCCCGTATGGGCAAGGAAAAGATTATAGCTGAGACCGGCGCCGGTCAGCACGGAGTAGCCACAGCCACAGTGGCCGCCATGTTCGGCCTTGACTGCAGGGTATTTATGGGCAAGAAGGATGTCAGAAGGCAGGAGCTCAATGTACACCGCATGAAACTTCTGGGAGCAGAGGTTATACCGGTCACCAGGGGCACAGCCACACTTTCAGATGCCGTGGACGCCGCCCTGGAGCACTGGATTGAAAATCTCGATGATACATATTATCTCCTGGGCTCTGCTGTAGGTCCTCATCCCTATCCCACCATGGTGAGGGAATTTCAGTCCGTAATCGGCCGTGAGGTGAGAGAGCAGATTATGGAGAGAGAGGGAAGACTTCCGGATTATCTCCTGGCCTGTGTGGGCGGGGGGAGCAATGCCATAGGCCTGTTCCACGATTTTATTGAGGATGAAGAGGTGGAGATGATCGGCCTGGAAGCTGGCGGCAGAGGTGAAGAAGCGGGTGAGCATGCTGCAGCCCTCTCCCGCGGTGAGACCGGTATAGGCCACGGCTTTAAAAGCTATCTTCTCCAGGACGAAACCGGTGAAATATCTCCGGTTCATTCCATCGCCGCCGGGCTCGATTATCCCGGTGTGGGACCGGAACACAGTGCTTTGATGAAAAGCGGTCGGGCCAGCTATAGATCTGTCAGTGATGAGGAGGCTGTAAAAGCCTTCCGTGAGCTCTCGGAATTAGAGGGCATACTGCCCGCCCTGGAAAGCTCTCACGCCCTTGCTTATCTTCCCCGTCTGGCCCCGGAGCTGAAAGAAGATGAGATAATTGTGCTCAATCTCTCCGGCAGGGGAGATAAAGATGTTAAGACAGTTGCTGATAGACTGGATCTGTGAAGGAGGAAGCCATGAAAATGAAGATAAAACCGGCTACAGGCATATATGAAAGTTTCGATATTCCAGGAGATAAATCCATATCACACCGCAGCCTCATACTGGGCTCTATCGCCGAAGGTCAGAGCAGGATAAAAGGTCTTCTGGAAGGTGAAGACTGTTTTAGAACTCTGGAGATAATGAAACAGCTGGGAGTGAGAATAGAAAAAGAGGCCTCTCATGAGTACAGAATATTCGGCAGGGGACTGGAGGGGCTGACCGAACCTTCCGGTGTGCTGGATTGCGGGAATTCCGGCACAAGCATGAGATTGATCGCCGGACTTCTGGCCGGCAGGAATTTCTATTCCGTTTTGAGCGGCGATGGTTCGTTGAGAGAACGCCCCATGAACAGAATCAGAAGACCTCTCGAGATGATGGGAGCGGAAATATGGTGCAGATCGGAGGGTCTGGCCCCCCTGAGCATAAAGGGAGGTAATCTTCGGGGGATAGAATACAAGCCGGATGTGGCCAGCGCCCAGGTAAAATCGTCAATATTGCTGGCAGGTCTGTCGGCGGAGGGGGAGACTGCTGTCAGAGAGCCGGCAGTATCCAGAGATCATACCGAGAGGATGCTGCAGGCTGCCGGTGTCGACATAGAAAAGAATGGTAATACCATCACACTTGCAGCCGGTCCGCAGTCCTTAAAACCGCTGGATATTGAGATTCCCGGCGATATCTCTTCGGCCGCTTTTATTATCTCCGCCGGTCTGATCGTGCCCGGAGCGGAGATAACTGTGACTGACTGCGGTATAAATCCCACCCGCAGCGGTTTTCTCGATGTTCTCGATGATATGCAGGCCGACCTGACTTACAAAAACAGAAGGGAGATCGGCGGTGAACCTGCAGCTGATATTAAAGCCGCACACAGCCAGCTGGAAGCGGTGGAAATTGAGGGAGATATCATACCCCGGATGGTTGATGAGGTACCCGTGCTGGCCGTGCTGGCAACTCAGGCCAGGGGCAGTACAGTGATCAGGGATGCAGAGGAGCTGAGATACAAGGAGACAGATCGTCTGACGGCAATATCGCAAACTCTGAAGGAGATGGGAGCTGAGATCGAGGAGAGAGAGGATGGACTGGTGATCGAGGGGCCGACCTCACTAAGAGGAGGGGTTGAGCTTGATAGTTTTCAGGATCACAGGATAGCCATGGCCCTGGCAGTAGCCGGTCTGGCTGCCGATTCACCGCTGGAAATCAAAAACAGCGAGGTTGTAGATATTTCTTTTCCGGGTTTTGCAGATATAATAAATCGATTCTTTCAGGAGGAATGAAAATATGATAATTGTCATGGAGTCCAATGCTACAGAATCCGAACTGGATGAAATACTGGATTTGATAGAAGAAGAGGGGTTTGAGGCTCATCTCTCCCCGGGCGTGGAAAAGACGATAATTGGTCTGATCGGCGACAGAGAGGGAAAGGAACAGCTGAAGGAAAGGCTTTCAGCATATGAACAGGTGGAAAAGGTAATACCTGTTCTGGAGCCCTATAAGCTCACCGGCT
The DNA here is from genome assembly GCA_964462585.1 of uncultured Halanaerobiaceae bacterium. Taxonomy (GTDB): domain Bacteria; phylum Bacillota; class Halanaerobiia; order Halanaerobiales; family Halarsenatibacteraceae; genus Halarsenatibacter. The sequence goes on along the minus strand of CAYXAK010000086.1, from coordinate 351 downwards.
GGAAGTTTTCTCGCCAGAAGACTGTCATAGATGTGGACGGAGTGAAAATTGGCGGCAAAAAGCCTGTGGTTATGGCCGGTCCCTGTGCGGTGGAAAGCAAAGAACAGATTCTGACCACGGCCAGGATTGTCAGTGAAGCCGGTGCCGAAGTCCTCAGGGGCGGGGCATTTAAACCCCGTACTTCTCCCTATTCTTTTCAGGGCCTGGGAGAAAAGGGACTTGAGCTTCTGGCCCTGGCCCGGGAAGAAACCGGCTTAAAGGTTATCACCGAGCTTATGGATGTTGAGCATCTGGAAATAGTCAATGAATATACCGACATCATCCAGATAGGTTCCCGCAACATGAAAAATT
>CAYXAK010000085.1:0-7273 GCA_964462585.1 uncultured Halanaerobiaceae bacterium | reverse complement strand
AAGTTTACACTGATTTCATTGTATCAAAGCAAAAAAATATTGCAAGGGGAAATTTAAAAAATTAAAACCCCCGGAGAACCGGAGGTTTACAGGCTGTATCAGCAACTATTTAATTTTGCAGTATCAGTAGTTTTTCAGCCCTCCTGCAATCAGCCTGGTCAATTTTCCTCTGCCGGCAGCGCTGATTGTGATGCCTTCGTCGGGGTCTTCCGGCTGCAGATTCTTCTTGATGAAGATATCTTTCCCCTCAGCTTTGCTGTGATCATATCTTTCCAGATTCTTCTCTTCCGGTCTTCCTGCCTGTACCACAGGCACATAGGTGATCCCGCTTCATCCTCCACCTCGCTGTTCTACCTTTATCGTTATCTCCTCGATCTCCTTCTCCTCCAGCAGTTCATCCGCCCGTTCGGTAAATCTGAAATCGATATCTGTTTTTTCTCTGCTCACGCAAATACCCCCTCATTTTTTATAATCTAATGATATCTTATCAGATATTCATATATCATTAAGTTTACCATTTAACAAAAATCACTCCCGCTGCTTCAGGCCCGATTTGCAGGTAAATGCCCCTTCTGTGCAGAAATAAAAATATAGTGATCGATAATTACAATACCGGATTTAAAAAGGACTGATTGATTAATATGAAGAAAATATTATTGCTCTATAACTCCCTGGCGGGCGATGCCAGCTTCACCAGCCGGCTGCACAGATTTATCGATGTTTTTCAAAGGGATTATATCATAGCCATGAATGATATAGTGGGGATCGATTTAAACCGGCGGCTTCAGCAGCTAAATCCGGAAGAGTTCAGCTATGTGATGGTGGCCGGTGGGGATGGTACTGTCAGCAACTTTGTCGATGCCCTCATGCAGAACGATATAAACCTGCCTGTGGGTATACTGCCCGTGGGGACCAGCAATGATTTTGCCACCTACCTGGGATTGCCTGATAATTTTTATCAATACTATCAGCTTTTAACCGACGAAAAAAATGTTGTGCCGGTCGATGTGGGCTATATCAACGGCAGGCATTTTATCAATGTCTGTGCCTGTGGTTTTCTCACTTCGGTTCCCTATGAGACCCCCTCTGATCTGAAGAATATTTTTGGCAAAGTGGCCTATTACCTCAAAGGTGTGCAGAAGCTGACAGAATTGAAACCTCTGCCGCTGAGTATAGTCGGTGATGGGCATGAATTTTCTGGTGATCTGGCCCTGTTTCTCGTTCTCAACAGCGGGCGGGCCGGGGGTTTTTCTGATATAGTTCCCGAAGGATGTGTGAGTGACGGTCTCTTTGATTTTCTGGCCATAAAATACGGTGGTGTTTATGAGATGTTCAGCGCTTTGATGGACGTCTTTATAAATAAGAACTGGCAGGATAATGATTGTGTGCTGTCCTTCAGGTCCGACCGCTTCCGCATAGAAACCCTGGATGCGGAAGACAGCTTAATGTCCGATATAGATGGTGAGGAAGGGCCCGGACTGCCACTGGATATTGCAGTGAGAAAGAGGGCCCTGCCTTTTATCTATAATTCAGAAAAAATATCTATCAGCCAGTGAGAGGGGGCAGGAGAGATTGTCCAAAATCGTCCGATTTGGTGTTTCCATAGAGGAGGATCTGCTGGATAAATATGACAGCATAATCGATGAGAGCTATAATAACCGTTCAGAGGCCATCAGAGATCTGATCAGGGACAGGATAGTCGAGGAGAAAAAACGCAGCAGTGAGGAAGAGGTCATAGGTTCGCTGACACTTCTCTTCAATCATCATCAGCGCGAGCTTACGGAAAAGATGCTGAAGATACAGCACGACTACCCTCATATCTTCAAGTCCAACCTGCATATGCATGTGAGCCATGATTTCTGTCTGGAGGTAATCATAATGCAGGGAGAGGCCCGGCTGCTGAGGGAGGCGGGCAATCGCCTCATAGGCTTGAAGGGTGTCCATCATGGCAAGCTGACACTGACCTCTACAGGTGAGGATTTCAGCCTCTGAATGAAGACTGCGGCCGGAGTAGTGTCAAAAGTGGAGATATAAAAATGACAGATATGATCGGGGCGGTGAGATTTGATGCTGAGAAAGGTTGAAATAGTAATCTCTCTGGAGCATGAGGATGAACTGAAGGAAATACTGGATGAATTTGAGCTGGTTGACAAACTTCAGGTCTCACTCTGGGAGGATAAAGCTCTTTATCTGGTCACACTGCGCGGCACCGATAGTGGACCGCTTCTGGATGAGATCGAACAGAAACTGGGCTCCGCTTCAGAGCTGCGCCTCAATCTTCTGGAAGTTGAAGCCACCATACCACCTATTGAGGAGCTGGAAGAGGAAAAGGAAAAAGAAAAACAGATGTCATGGCAGGAAGAGGAAGAGGATAAGGAAAGCAAGCGGAGCCTGAGCAGACAGGAGCTTTACACCGAGATCAGCAACTCCGTCAGGCTGGACAGCAATTACCTCATCATGTGTTTGATGTCAGCTGTGGTTGCCAGCAGCGGTGTGCTCCAGGGCAATGTGGCAGTGATTGTGGGAGCCATGGTTATCGCGCCGCTTCTGGGACCAAATGTGGGTATGGCCCTGGCCGCCACACTGGGCGATATAGAGCTGGGCAGAAAATCGCTGAAGACGGCTCTGGCCGGTGCCGGTATAGCACTTGTGATAGCTGTTGCTGCCGGTTTTTTTATCCAGCCGGCAGAATGGTCGCCGGAGGTTCTTAACCGCACCAGCATAGGCTGGGGAGATATAGCGCTGGGACTGGCCTCCGGAAGTGCTGGCAGCCTGGCTTTTACCACCGGGGCGGCCAATGCTGTGATCGGGGTCATGATAGCTGTGGCCCTGATGCCCCCGCTGGTGGTTGTGGGACTTTTGCTGGGAGCGGGTGAGCTGACACTGGCCCTGGGGGCCATGCTGCTTTTCATATCAAATATCATATGCATAAATCTGGCCGGTGTGGTGACATTTTTATTCCAGGGCATTAAACCGCTCAACTGGTGGGAGAAGGAAAAAGCCCGCAGGATGACCAGATGGAGCCTGGCTCTCTGGCTGGGGCTTCTTTCAATTCTGATCATCATACTGATATTCGTCTTCTGAAGTTTTTGACGGGGGGGATTTATCTTGAGGGCAGTCGATATAATAGCTGAATATCGGAAAAAAAAGGATATATATGAGATGCTGACAGAAGCCGTGGAGAAAAAGCTGGGCAGTCTTCTCTCCGCTCAGGAGGATATAAATGTCCATTCCATCAGTGCCAGGACCAAATCTGTGGAGAGCCTGGCAGAAAAGGTGAGAAGACCGGAAAAACAATATTCCTGCCTGGCCGATATCAAAGATCTGACTGCGGTGAGGGTGGTCACCTACTTCAGTGATGAGATCGATCTGGTCGATAATGTGATCGAGAATAATCTGATCATAGACAGTGAGCATTCCATAGACAAACGGGATAGTTTTGATTACCACGAATTTGGCTACAGTTCACTGCACAAGATAGCAGCTCTGCCCGGGGATGAGCTCTGTGAGGGCTGTGGTGAAGAGCTGGCTGACAGGCAGTTTGAAATACAGATAAGGACCATACTGCAGCATGCCTGGGCGGAGATAGAACACGATCTGGGCTATAAATACAAGGAGGAAATCCCCGATAATATTAACCGCCGTTTTGCCCGCCTTTCAGCTCTGCTGGAGGTGGCAGATGATGAATTTCTGAGCCTGAGAGAGGATCTGGATAGTTATGAGGATGAGATCCAGCAGGAGATACGCCAGAATCCCGGCAGCCTGGGGATAAACAAGCTCACACTGGAGCAGTTCATGGAGGTAGACGATTCCATGCAGAGGCTCACCTCATATATTGATATCTGGTCGGAGAATCTGCCCCGCAAGACCACGGGCAAAGATTTTTTTCTGGGGGATGCCGTGCAGGGCATGAGGCTGATCGGCATGGATACACTGAATGAGCTGGAGGAGCTTCTCACCCGCTATGAGCCTCTGATCAGGGAGAGTTTCGATCTGGTTTTTGCCCGGGATAAAGCGCTGCCGGGCTGGTCGCCCAGCATGATACTCTTTGCTCTGGTATTGATCTATGGGGCGGTAAACTACAGTGCCGGGAGGCTGCAGGATTTTTATGACCGCCTGGGGTTCAGGCCGGGACCACAATTCAAGGAAGAGGTGCGGCAGAGGGCTGAAGATCTGCTCTGAGCAGCAGAATATCTTCCGGCACCGTGCAAAATATTTATTTGATATTGTTCGGAAGATGTAGTATTATGATAATAGAATTTAGTGACCATTTTGGTCAAAAACTATTCGGGAGGGATAAGTTTATGAAGCGACACAGCAGAAAGATCCTTGTACTGATAGTGGTAATGGCTTTTGTCTTCACCGCAGCCCAGGCTGAGGCTCTGGATACCGTTGTGGGTGAGACGGAAGTGAGACTGGAAGCGGAGAGGGAGAATATCCGCACCCGGGAGACCACGCTTGGCAACCTGATTGCAGACATCATGAGAGAAAAGTCCGGTGCTGATGTGGCCATAACAAATGGTGGCGGTATCAGACATTCCGTTCCGGCCGGAGATATCACACTGGAGGATGTGCTGGAGATTCATCCCTTCGAGAATGAGCTGGTAACCGTGGAACTCACAGGTGCAGAGATAATTGAAGTATTAGAGCACGGTGTTAGAGAGTGGCCCGATGACTGGGGCGGCTTTCCCCATGTCAGCAATCTTAGATTTTCTTTCAATCCTCTGAATGAGCCCGGGCAGAGAGTTCACCAGGTCTGGTATGAAGGTGAAGAGATCGATCCCGAGGCTACCTTTGTAGTGGCCACAAATGACTTTCTGGCTGAAGGTGGAGACGACTATCCTGTATTTGGAGATAAGGATAGAATAGAGACCTTTGAAGCTCTTGATCGGGTAATAATTGATTATCTCGGTGAGCACAGCCCTGTCTCTCCCCGTATAGAAGGACGCATCATTGGAACCTTTAAATAAAATTGAGTAAATTGAGCGCAGAAAAATGAGAAAAAGTATATAACGGACAGATATAAGCCGGCCGCGGTGATCGAAGCGGCCGGCTTATTGAATTAGAGAAGGCGTTCTCTGACCAGATCAATTCTAAAACCTATATGCAGATTATTTTCATTGAGCTGCACCGCCAGAGCATTGCCCTTTTCATCAGGGGCATAATCTATTTTGACACCGCCAAATTTTTTGGTTTCCATATCCTCAAAGTAAGGTGTGAGCTCACGGCGGAGCAGATCTCCATCGATAAACCTGCTGAGCAGCCCCGGCTTAACATATATGTTTTTTTTGATGGTAAAACCCGTAAAGAGGTCATTATCATCATCTATTATGTGAGCAACAAACAGGCCGGCATTTTTCAGCCGGGCATAGGGGCTTTCGCGTTCGGGGTTCTGCTCTATGATAAACCATCTGCCATAATTTTTCATCCGCAGATTCTGTTTTGCGGTGAAAGAAGGGTTTTCTCTGAATTCGGCAAAGGCCTCTTCCATCTCCAGAAGTTCATCCTCCAGCAAAGTTATCCCCCCTCAACTGAAATTCTATCAGATATTTTCTTCATTCTCCAGATTTATTTTAAATAAAGGCAGGAATTTTGCCGGAGGGGAGGAAATTAATATTACAGAGATAAGAAATAAGATCTGGCTCCCTTATTTTTTCCGCACTCCCTGCTTTAAATTACCCAGGAAGATGAGGGAGCCTTTTTTAAATAAAAAAATCCCGGATAACCCGGGATTTAAATCTATTAAATATCCGTTAAATATCTATTCAATATCTATTTTCTGTCTCGTTTCACTTTCATCTCTGAGTTTGGGTATCCTGAGTGTCAGGATCCCATCTTTAAACTCTGCTCTGATCTCTTCTTCTTTGATATTTTCCAGCGGGAACTGGCGCTGAAATGTGCCTATGACCCTTTCCTGACATAGATAATTGTCTTCTTCCGGGTCACAGGCCTGTCGTTTGGTGGCTGTGATGAAGATAGTTTTTTCTTTCAGCTCCACTTTTATATCGTCCTTTTTTACACCTGCCAGCTCAGCTCTGATTTCATATCTGTCGTCTTTTTCTATAACATCGGCGGGAAAGCCTGCTCCTCCACGTCTCTCTTCATGGCGATGGGGAAAAGGCCCGCGTGATCCTCTGCGTCCCCTGTTCGGCCGATTTTGATTATGTGGTCCGGGTCTCATCATTGAGAACATATATATCACCCCTTGTATTTTCTCATTCTATTATAACGCAGGATTATGAGAAAGTATGTTAACTTATTTACTGTTTTTTATCTATTTAAGGGGAGGTAAGCCGAGGTGAGTATTTTATCGACTGAGGATCGCGAGAGATTCATAGTACTCAGGGACAGAGGTCTGTCACTGGATGAGATTGCGGATATAATCGAGGTGGAAGAAGAAAAGCTGGAAAGATGGGATGCCGCCCTTATTCAGCAGCCTCAGATAGATATTCAAAGGGAACTGCATAGAGAGAGGATCAGGAGTAATATATGATGAGATCAGGGGGGAGCTGTCTGTGGAATTAACCGGCAATCTGCGCCTTCTGTGGACGGAGAATTCTCCGGCCGATCTGACCGCTTTTGCTCTGGTTTTTGTGCTGGGTCTGGTCTTGATCTGGATTTTCAAAGCAAAAATAAGCGGGATAATGCACCGCATACTGGCCAGAGGCTGGCCCGATCTGGATGAATATGTGGAAAAGGTGGAGGGGCTTTTCGTCAATCTGTTTTTGACGGTGACCGTCTATCTGGCTCTGAGTCAGTTCTACCTTATGCCCTCACTTGCCAGGCTGATCGACGTTCTCGCCCTGGCTTTTTCTCTGGTCTTTATCATTCTCATCTCACAGCATACAGCTTATTTTCTCATAACCGGCTATTTTAAGAAGCGCTCCCAGGAGGGCAGGCAGGAGAAGATGATGGCCTTTCTCTGGCCTGTCTTAAAGGCCTTTATCTGGATATTTGCCTTCCTCTTTTTTCTGGACAATCTGGATATTCAAATTTCCGGTCTCATCGCCGGACTCGGTGTGGGGGGTATTGCCATAGGTTTTGCCTCCCAGTCGATCATTGCCGATATATTCAGCTATTTTACCATTCTCATCGATAAGCCCTTTGAAACGGGAGATTTTATCATCGTCGGTGATTTCAGGGGTATAGTTGAACATATAGGGATCAAGACGACAAGGCTTAAGAGCCTCTCCGGTGAACAGCTCGTATTCTCCAATGCCGACATAACTAACTCGCGCATACAGAACTATCAGCGCATGGAGAGAAGGCGCAT
>CAYXAK010000084.1:0-7437 GCA_964462585.1 uncultured Halanaerobiaceae bacterium | reverse complement strand
GCTATAACAAGCATTATTATCTGCTGATATCCGATCATAAATATTCCTGATTGACCTATAAAATCCAGAAAAGCCTGTGCCAACTTATATTACCCCCTCAGCTCTTTTTTCTTGTGATGATATTATCCTATGGTCATTATATGGTCGCCTGCATCGACGGATTGTTCCACTGAAACTGCAATCTCCTGGACCGTGCCGCTGGTGGGAGCATACACTTCATTTTCCATCTTCATCGCTTCCAGTATCATGATCAGATCGCCCTGGCTGACCTCGTCACCTTCGGCCACATTCAGCTCCAGCACTTTGCCGGCCATGGGTGATTCAACCTCACCATCACCCCCGCCGGCTTCCTCCTTCTTATCCCGGGAAGCTGTGGGTGATTTGCTGCTGCCTGAGGGAGCATCGACTCTCTCCGAACCTGAGCCTGAACCGCTGCTGCTGCTCTGGTTCTGGCTAGTGCTCGATCCTGCGGTGCCGGTCTCAGTGCTCTCATTCCTTCCGGCTGTTTTAGAACTATCTCCTTTTCCATCTATCTCTTCCACCTCAACCTCATAGGTCTCACCTGCAACGGTTACTCTGAATTTTCTCTTCATGGATTTTCACTTAACCTCCTTGGATTCACTTGTTATATCGACAGCTTCTGATTCGCTCTCAATCTCTCTCATCCAGGCCGGGAGCGGGCGGGATCTCTTCTTCACCCTCAATATGCGAAATCTGCCGCCTCTTTCCTCATAAAAGGCCTGAAGTGATGCTGTAATAGCCGCAATAATCTCGGGGTCGAGCCCATCTTCCTTCTCAGCGGCCGGAGCCGGGGAAGGAGCCGGTGAAGGCTGATCGCTGACAGCAGTTTTGCTGCCAGACGCCCCCGGTGTAACAGCCTGGCCATCACTGCCGGCAAAGGTCTCGATGACTTTGATGGTGAGGAACAGCAGCAGCAGTATGCTGAACACAATGAACATGCCCAGCACCGCCACCTGCCCTCCGGCATAAAGCTGTTCACCGGCACTCATCCCGGCCAGGGCCTCGGCATCCTGTATCAATTCCAGTGGTGACATCTCTCTACCTCCTGTTTATATGAGAGTTTTCCGTGTCTGCAGCTTAAACCGGAAAGTTGCCGTGTTTTTTGGAGGGCAGCTCCTGTCTCTTCTCCCTGATGGCTTCCAGCGATCTGATCAGCTGGGGTCTGGTATCCTCGGGCATGATAACATCATCCACATAACCCAGTGAAGCTGCCTGATAGGGATTGGCAAAGTTCTCCCGGTATTCATCTATCTTCTCCTGGCGGACCTCCTCAGGACTGTCGGCATTCTGTATTTCCTTTCTGAAGATGATATTGGCCGCACCCCGGGGACCCATTACGGCTATCTCGGATGTGGGCCAGGCGAAGACATAATCACCTTCAAGGTGGCCGCTGCTCATCGCTATATAGGCCCCACCGTAAGCTTTTCTCAGTATCACATTCATGAGGGGAACAGTGGCCTCACTGTAGGCATAGAGAAGTTTGGCCCCGTGCCTTATGATACCTCCATGCTCCTGTTCCACACCGGGCAGATATCCCGGCACATCGGTGAAGGTCAGAATGGGTATATTGAAGCTGTCACAGAATCTGACGAATCTGGACGCTTTGTCAGAGGAATCAATATCCAGACATCCGGCCTTGACTTTGGGCTGGTTGGCAACTATGCCCACACTGTGTCCGCCCAGGCGGGCAAAACCTATTACTATATTGGGAGCAAAATAGGGCTGAACCTCAAGAAAATCCTTATCGTCTACTACATTCTCTATCACATCGCGAACATCGTAGGATTTTTTGGGTTCATCGGGCACGATATTTCTGAGCTCCATCTCGCGTCGATCCAGTGGATCTTCATTTTCCTCAAAGGGAGGAAGCTCCCGGTGGTTGTCGGGCAAAAATGAGAGAAGCTTTCTCATCCGATCAAAGCAGTCCTCCTCATTATCATCCAGAAAATGGGCCACACCGCTGTACTGATTGTGGGCCATGCCCCCGCCCAGCTCTTCGGTCGATACTTCCTCACCGGTGACCGATTTTATGACCTGGGGTCCGGTGATGAACATCTTGCTGGTATCGTCGACCATAAAGACAAAATCAGTCAGAGCCGGTGAATAGACCGCCCCTCCTGCACAGGGCCCTAAGATAGCTGAGAGCTGTGGCACAACACCTGAATTTATTGAGTTCCGGTAGAAGATGCCTCCATAACCGGAGAGCGAATTGACTCCCTCCTGGATGCGGGCCCCGCCGGAATCATTGAGCCCTATTATAGGGGCACCTGCTTTGGCCGCCTCATCCATGATCCTCCATATCTTCTTGGCGTGCATCTCACCGAGTGAACCACCCATGGCTGTAAAGTCCTGAGCAAAAACATAGACATTGCGGCCGTGGATTGTTCCCCGGCCTGTTACCACACCTTCGCCGGGTACATCACGCTCATCCATACCCAGCTCCTGGGCTCTATGTTCTACAAACATGCCTATCTCCTGAAAACTTCCCTCATCCAGGAGCATATCTATCCTCTCACGGGCGGTGTATTTGCCCTTGTCGTGCTGTTTTTCGATCTTCTTCTCACCGCCACCCTTCTTTATCCTCTCCTGCTTTTCCTGTAATTCTTCGATCTTATCATCCACAGTATCTGCCTCCTCTGCCGAATTTTAATTATAAAAAGATACAGTCCCACACAACTAACATTATATAGCATATGGAAGGGAATAAAAAGGTTAAGGGCAGAGCAGAGCCGCCCGGACAGCTCCACTCCCCCCTGCCAGCTAAGGCTATTGGGCTGCCAGCTTAATTTAGATCCAGCCCCGGTATTCCATAGCTTCATTCAATCTGCGGATCGCTTCAACATATGCGGCAGTCCTCATGGGCACATCCATCTCATGCTTCATATCATGCACGCGATGGAAGGCATCTACCATCATCTCCTGCAGTTTCTCATCGACTTCTTCTTCCTTCCAGTAGAAGTTATAATTGTTCTGCACCCATTCGAAATAGGATACAGTCACACCGCCGCAGTTGGCCAGTATATCAGGGATTACCATGGTATACTTGTCTTTGAGAACCTCATCCGCCTCCGGAGATGTGGGGCCATTGGCAGCCTCGGCCAGAATTTTGGCATCTATCTCCTCTGCTATTTCCGCGTCGATCTGGTTGGCAAGTGCCGCCGGTATGAGCACATCGCAGGAAGTGGTGAGAAGCTCTCTATTGCCAATATCCTCAGAACCGGGAAAGCCTTTAACAGTTTTGTTCTCTTCATAGTATTCTTTCAGCTTGCGGGCGTCCAAGCCGTCTGAATCATAGGCGCCTTCAACCTGACCTGTTTTGGGATTGTATACTGTGGTGGCTATTAAGTTTGCGCCTAAATCCTCCAGGAAGATGGCGCTGTAACTGCCGACTGCTCCGTAGCCCTGAACCACAATATCGGCACCTTCCAGGTCCAGGTCCATGGTACGGGCAGCTTCCTGCACATTATACATAACTCCTCTACCTGTAGCATAGCTCCTGCCCTCAGATCCTCCCAGCACAAGGGGCTTGCCCGTAACCAGACCGGGGCTGAAAACTCCGCTCATTTTGGAGTATTCATCGACAAACCAGCCCATAACCTGGGCATTTGTATTGACATCGGGAGCAGGAATATCCTTTTCAGGACCGATAATAGGAGCGATGGCTTCAATGAATTTGCGCGACAGGCGTTCAAGCTCCCGCTCGCTCATATCTGCCGGTTCACAGATAACTCCACCTTTGGCCCCTCCATAGGGAACATCTGCCAGCGCACATTTAAATGTCATCCAGGCCGCCATGGCCTCAACTTCCTCCTGATTGACCTCGGGATGATATCTTATGCCTCCTTTGGTCGGCCCCAGGACATCATTGTGCTGGCAGCGAAATCCCCGAAATACTTCAACACCGCCATCATCCATCTTAACAGGGACCTCAACCTTCAAAGTCCTCATGGGGTTTTTCAGAAAACACATCACCTCATCGTCGAGTCCCAGCTCATCACAGGCTCTCCTCACCTGAGTAAGAACCATCTCATAGATATCAAAATCGCCGCTCATGCTAAATTCCCCCTCGAATAGAATTTTAGTAAAAAGTTAGCAAGCTTAGGTGATACTTATCCCCTAACCTGATAAACCCTCGGTTGAAACTTTGGCCAGTGCTATGGAATTAAATTTCGTCCGGACGGTATCGGCTCTGGAGGTGAGAACCAGGGGTACTCTGGCCCCATAGACCACACTGGCAGCAGGTGTACCGGCATAGACAATCATCGATTTGTAGAGTATATTACCGGCCTCGATATCAGGAGTTATCAAAATATCCGCCCTACCGGCCACCTCACCTTTGATGCCCTTGTGTTCGGCCGCTTCCTCGAATAGAGCATTATCAAGGGCAAAGGGACCGTCAACAAGGCAGTTTTTCAGCTGACCCCTGTCCTGCATCTTGCTGAGAATGGCCGCCTCCTCTGTCACAGGCATCTTGGACTGAACATTCTCCACTGCAGCCAGCACTGCCACTCTGGGTTTTTCAACACCCACAGAGCGGGCGATTGTTACCGCATTTCTGATTATGCCGGCTTTGGCCTCCAGATCCGGATTGGGATTCATACCGGCATCGCTCATGAATATCATATGATCCTGATTTTTGAGATCCATCAGTGTTACCAGGCTCAGCATCTTATCCTGACGCAGGCCATATTCTTTATTGAGCAGAGCCCGCAGAATGGTGCTGGTGCTGAGCATGCCTTTCATGGGAAAGTCCGCTTTTCCTTCCGCAGTAAGCTCCACAGCTCTGCTGGCAGCTTCCCGATCCGATTCGGCATCGACTATCTCATAATCATCCATCTCCAGCTGTTCGGACTGGATAATATCCTCTATTCCCTCTTTATCGCCCACCAGAATGGGCCTGACCAGATTTTCCCTCTCGGCCCTGGCCGCACTCTTCAGAACAACGCTGTCGGCGGCGGCCGCCACGGCCATATTGAGCGGAGGATTTTCCTGGGCTGCTGTTATCAGATCGTCCATACTGTCCCACATAAATATATTTCCCTCCTGCATGTAATGCTATAATTATTGCTCTTCACAGAGCTCCAGCAGCACACCGCTGGTGCTTTTGGGATGAGCAAAGATGATCTGCTTACCTCCGGCCCCCGGTGTGGGCTCTTCACCTATGAATTCCACTCCCGCATCTTCCATCTCGGCCATCTTGGCCTCAATATCATCGACTTTAATGGCCAGGTGATGGATGCCCTCACCTCTCTTTGCGAGATGTCGGGCTATGGGACTTTCATCGGATAGAGGTTCCAGCAGCTCCAGCTTGCTCTCTCCCAGATCCAGCATGGCCACTTCCACACCCTGATCTTCAACTCTCTCCTGGCCTTTAAACTCCAGGCCCAGAGCATCACGATAGAAAGATAGTGATGATTGCAGTTCCTCAACTGCCACACCGATATGATCAATTTTCATGGCTTAAATTAACCTCCTCCCGCTGTTGATCGGCACTTTTCAGGCGGGCAAGCAGATCCTCGGCAGTTGAATAGGGATCTGCCTTTCTCTCCACCACCTGATCGAGAATCTGTTTGAAGTCTTCCGACTGCAGCAGTGGATCTATGAGCTGTTCCCTGACTTTCTCTTCCAGCAGATGAAGTATATGCCGCCTCATCACCTGTTTTCTGTGCCGGGCGATATCGCCGCTCTTCTCCAGCTTGAGGCGGTGATCACCGACAGCATCAAGAACTTCATCGACACCCTCACCTCTGGTGGCTATGGTCTTGAGCAGCCGGGGAAAGTCCTGCTCCTCCCCGGAGCTGTTGAGCTCAAGCATCTGCTGCAGGACCAGCTCCATGCGATTCACCCGGGGATGATCGGCCTTGTTGAGAACAAAGATATCGCCGGCCTCCATCAGTCCGGCTTTGAAGGCCTGAATCTCATCCCCGACCTCGGGCATTGTCACCACCAGTGTGGTGTCGGCCAGATTGACTATATCGATCTCATTCTGCCCCACACCCACTGTTTCAATCACTATGCGATCATAGCCCGCTGCCGAGAGGATGAGAACGGTGTCGAATATGGCCGGATTCAGACCTCCCAGGTATCCCCTGGTGGCCATGCTGCGTATGAAAACCTCCGGTTCAGAGCTGATTCCATCCATTCGTATTCTATCCCCCAGCAGTGCACCACCGCTGAACTCGCTGGAGGGATCGATCGCTATCACACCTATTCTCTCGCCCTCCTCCAGCCAGCCGGCGACCAGCTTCTCCACCAGGGTGCTCTTGCCACAGCCAGGCGGCCCTGTCACACCTACCAGTGAGGCCAGCTCACTTGTGGCAAAGAGCTCCTTGAGCAGGGGCCATATCTGCCTGCGTTCATTTTCCACCAGGGTGATGGCCCGGGCTATGGCAGGTTTGTGGCCGGAACGAATTTCATCTATGGAAACCTGCATCAGGCAGCTCCCAGCTCACTCTCAATGAAGTTCACTATCTCCTCTATGGGCGTACCCGGCTGGAAGATAGCCTTGATGCCCAGATCATGGAGATCATCGTGGTCCTTATCGGGGATGGTGCCTCCGGCCAGGACCAGCACATCTTCTCTTCCGGCCTCTTCCAGCTTCTCCATGATGACGGGAAAAAGCTGTCTGTGGGCCCCGGAGAGGATGCTGAGGCCTATGACATCCACATCCTCCTGGACGGCGGCATTGACGATATCTTCCGGTGCCTGTCTGAGCCCGGTATAGACGACTTCCATGCCGGCCTCTTTCAGGCCGCGGGCTATGACCTTAGCACCCCTGTCATGTCCGTCCAGACCCGGTTTGGCGATGAGTACCTTAATATTTTTTTCTGCCATTATAGCTCCCTCCTGCTTGCAGTGATTTAAGACCGGGATGAATCAAAAATGTCTGGCCTCATATTCGCCAAACTCATCCCGCAGCACCGAGCATATCTCACCGATGCTGACATAATCCTTAACGGCATCAACCAGATAGGGCATCAGGTTATCACCGCTCTGAGCTGCAGATCTTATCTCCTGCAGATGGCTGTCGACACTGGCCTGATCCCTTTCCTCTTTGACCTTTTCCAGGCGCGCGGTCTGATTGTTTTCCAGCTCCTCATCCACGGTGAGTATCTCTTCAACCTTTTCCTCTTCTTCCTCACGGTATTTATTGACACCGACAACTACCCTGTCTCCTTCTTCGATCTCCTTCTGCATCTCATAGGCGGTGTCCTGTATCTCGCGCTGAACATAACCGGCATTGATAGCCTCAACCATGCCGCCCAGTTTGTCTATCTCATCAAGATAATCTCTTGCTTCAGATACGATTTTATCGGTCATAGCTTCTATGGCATAGGAGCCGCCCAGAGGATCGGCGGTATCAGCTACACCTGTCTCTTCAGCGATTATCTGCTGGGTTCTCAGCGCTATCCTCAC
>CAYXAK010000083.1:0-7646 GCA_964462585.1 uncultured Halanaerobiaceae bacterium | reverse complement strand
TAAACAAATCATCCCTTTTGCAGATTATCTGAGCCACACCTGCAAAAACTATCATGATTATAGAGGAATTCACCAATTTTATAAAGAATAATTAAAATAGGATAATTTTTAAAATTTTACTTGTGCAAACGTTTGCAAAGAGGGGGTATCCACCGGATGTCTGGATTTTCTGGAGATTTTAAGAGGAAATTGACCGCATATTTTTTAACTGTTCTGCTGACGCTGACACTGATCTTCTTTTTCGGCTCACTGGATACGGCAACAGCTGAAAGTGAACCCATTCCGGAGGATCATCTGAGAATTAACATCCAGAGGGAAGCTGAAGACTATGATGAAGTTGGACTCTGGGTCTGGGAGGATGTGGCCACCGCTTCTGAAGATATTGCGGCCTGGCCCGAAGGCGCCACCTGGCTGGAAGACAAACCCCGGACCGATTTTGGCACCTATGTCGATGTTGAACTGGCAGAAGAACCGGAGGAAGTCGGTTTTCTCCTCAACAATAAAGATGGAGATAATCTCACCGAAGACAAAATCGTGGAAATTATCGATCCCGATCTGAACGAGATCTGGCTGAAACAGGAAAATGACCTGCATGAATTCTATCTATATGAACCGGTTGATCTGCCTGAAAATACTGTGCGCATTCATTTCCAGCATGAGGAGATCGATGATTACGAGGACTGGGGACTCTGGACCTGGGGAGATGTGATCACTCCCACCGAGGAACTGGATGACTGGCCCGATGGTGCCCATGACTTCCAGCCCGACCAGGTCACCGAACACGGAGCCTATATAGATATCGAGATCGAAGAAGACCCCGATCAGATCAATTTCCTGGCTGTAAATATGGAGACAGAGGAACAGACCGCCGACATCAATGTTTCCGAACCAGATCATGACCAATATTTCTTCCGCCAGGACGATGAGATGGCTTACACCAATCCTCACTACATTGTGGAGGAAAACCTGCAGGCCGCCACACTACTGCAGGATAGTGTCAAGCTTATCTTTGACAGCACCGCCGGCATGAGCGCAGAAGATCTTGATGACGTGGCGATCGTAGACAGTGAAGGTGAGCAGTATGAATATGAAGAGGCTGAAATAATTCATGATAGAGCAGCTGAACTGCGCGGTGATTTTGATTTCGCTGCGGATGATGAACCCTATCAGGTAAGCTGGCAGCAGGATACCGTCACCGCCCGGCTTAACTGGCGGCTCATCGATGATCTCTATGCCTATGAAGGTGATCTTGGTGTGGAACTGCATGATGATGGCTCGGCAACGCTCAAGCTGTGGTCCCCCCGGGCTGACGATGTTGGGATAGTGCTCTACGACAGCGAAGATCAGCATGAGATTATCACTGATGATATTGCCATGGAGAGAAATGAAAGTGGTGTATGGCAGGTTGATTTAGACGAGGAAAACACCGGTCTGGAGGATCTCACCGGCTATTATTACCACTACCGGGTGGAATTTGAAGGTGAGAACAGTCTGGTTTTAGATCCCTATGCTCCCTCGATGGCTGCCTGGAACAGTGAACCCGATCCAGATGAACCGGAATATCCGGTGGGCAAGGCGGCCATAGTGGATCCGGAGGAAATTGGCCCTGAGCTTACAGGGGCCGATATCGACAATTTTGAAAACCGCGAGGATGCAGTAATATATGAGATGCACATCCGGGATTTTACCTCTGATCCGGGCATTGAGGATGAGCTGGATCATCAATTCGGCACCTTCAGGGCTTTCACGGAAAAGCTTGATTATCTTGAGGAACTGGGTGTTACCCATGTACAGTTGATGCCGGTGATGAACTATGTGCACGGCAATGAGATGGAAAACCATCTGAGGGAGATGGGCTACTCCACCCGCGGCAATAATTACAACTGGGGCTATGACCCTCACAGCTATTTTGCCCTGAGCGGAATGTATTCGGAAAACCCCGAAGATCCTGAGCTGCGCATAGAAGAGTTCAAACATCTTATCAGCGAAATTCATGAAAGGAATATGGGCGTTATTCTCGATGTAGTCTATAACCATACAGGTGCTGTAAATATTTTGGAGGACGCAATGCCCTATTATTATCATTTCATGGAAGCTGACGGAGCCACAAAAACCAGCTATGGCGGTGGGCTGCTGGGCAGCACCAGAGAGATGACCGAACGTCTAATGCTGGACTCTGTTCTCTACTGGGTCGATGAATTCCAGGTTGACGGATTCCGCTTTGACCTGATGGGAGATCATGATGCCGATACCATGGAGAAAATTTATGAGAGAGCGAGCGAGATCAATCCTGATATACTGATGCTGGGGGAGGGCTGGGAGGTATATGAAGGTGATGCCCTGGAAGATGTTTTCCAGGAGGATATTATGCCCGCAGATCAGGGATGGATGGAGCACACTGATACAATCGGTGTCTTCAATGATGATATCCGCGATGAACTGAAGTCGGGATTTCCCGATGAAGGCGATCCCCGCTTTATCACAGGAGGGCCCAGAGAGGTTGAGAGAATTGTAGATAATATCAAAGCACAACCTCATAATTTCACCACAACAGACCCCGGAGATGCGGTGCAGTATGTGGCCAGCCACGATGACCTGGCACTGCATGATGTGATAGCTGTAAGCGCAGGCCTTGATCCCGATCATTATCAGGAGGAAATTCAGCAGCGCATCAGGCTTGGCAATACAATGGTCATGACCTCACAGGGCACGGCCTTTATGCACGGTGGCCAGGAATACGGCCGCAGCAAACAGTTCCGGGATGAAACAGATGAGTCACCCTATTCAACTCACGAAGGACTGGATCCTGAGGGCGAGCCCTTCGAGTACCCATATTTTGTCAACGACTCCTATGATTCCACCGATGCCATCAATATGTTCGACTGGGAAAAGACGAAGGAGAGTGACATCCACCGAGAAACAAGAGAATTCACCGCTGGATTGATAGAACTAAGACATTCCAGCGATGCTTTTGGGCTGGAGAGTATGGAACTTGTTGATGAAAAAGTGAAAGGAGTTGATTCTCCCGACATCGAAGAACAGGATCTGGCAGCAGCCTATCTGGCCAGTGAGGACGAAGGCGCATCATATCTGGTCATTATAAATGCTGATACCGAAACCAGATCTTTTAAACTGGACCTGGATATAGATCTAAACGATGCAGAAGTGCTTGTAGATGAAGATGCAGCCGGCACAGAGGAAATTACAGATCCCGCAGGTGTTATAATTGATGAAAATGAAGTGGAACTTTCCTCTCTGACACCGGCCGTGCTTAAACTGGAATAAAGCTGCAGGCCAAATCTGGAAGCTGATTCTGAGAGTTTAATTCCGATTCTGATTTTAAATCCCCCGGCTGTCCTTCGCGGCAGTCGGGGGTTTTCATTTAAACCTTATGGCCGCATTTGGGACAACCACGGTATTTATTCTTGTCCCAGGTCCATAAGGTTCCCATTTCCAGGGGATATCCCCAGCAACCACAGTCACAATCAGGCTTCTCTTCAGCCTGTTTCTCACACCACTCGCGCAAAAAATTAAAGTCAATTTCCAGATGAGAAGCCAGCATATTTCTAATATCATCTTCTTCTGCTCCGGGAAGCCAGCTTTTTAACATCATTACTTTTCCCTCTGCAGCTGCTTTCTCTCTGGTCTTAAATTCATCTTCCTTTTCTCCACCGATCTCAAGTATATAACCATCGTTTTTATAAATTCTCAACAGCTCTCCCGATTTCAACCTGCCGATTTCTTCAGCCATTTTACCTCCTCCTTTCACACTTTCTTTCAATTCTCATCTAATTAATTATCAATACTATTTTAACTTATCGCGGGAAAAATTGATGTTATTTAGTATACTTAAACAGAAAGAAAATAAAATTTTGAATTTTTGCAGGTGAAGAGCCCCCGACCTTGAATAAAACTTTGAAGATACATCGAGGGGGGAAGTTTGCTATGAATAATTTTATGTCGAACGAAAAGGGGCTTTCTGGCTGTGCGGTGATTGTAATAATTGTGCTGGTGGGGCTTGCCGCCGGAATAGGCTTTCTTTACTACCAGTTCTCGGGACTTTTTCAGCACGGAAGAGAAGCAGTTGAGGAGGTAATGGTCATAGTTGAGGAAATTGAGGATGTAGAGGAGTTAGAAAATATCGAAGAGATAGAGGACCTGGAGGATCTGGAAGGAATTGATGATATAGAGGAAATGGAAGCACTGCAGGAGCTGGACACAGAAGATATCGAGCAGATAAGGGAGATCGCTCCAGCAGTTAGAAATATATATGAGAGCATCCCGGCCGGGATAATTGATATGTTCCAGGATGAAGAAATCGAGGAAGACCCGGAGGAACCTGTGGACCTGGCTGAAGAGGAAGATGATGAGCCTGAAAAGGCTGCAGAAGAGGTGCTGCCGGACAGTATATCGATTCATCCTGACTTAATACCGGTCGCTTACCGGGAATTCGAAGATGTGCCTGACATGGTCTGGGAAGAGTTTGAAGAAGAATATATCAGCGAAGATACGATTGTTATAACCTATGAGGCTGATTTTCCGGAAAGGGAAATTTCCGAGCTGAGAGAGCTTGAACAGGTACCGGAAGATATCACAGATGAAATGATCGAAGAAGAAAGAGATAACCTGACTGAAATATATAATATTTATGAACTTGCCGGCTGGTACGAAGGTGAACTGACACCGGCAGGCTGGGAGATGAGGGGGGATGAAGGCCTGGAGGACAGATTATTTTTTCAGCATGAAGAAAAAGGCAGCTTTATAATCGCGCCTCCAGAAAACCTGATCTACACACCCCTAAATTAAATCAGCCAAACTTATTGGTCAACTTCTCAAGATAGCGGGATTTAAGCTGATCGCTGGCCATGGCCTGAGCCACAGGCGGCATCTTCAGTATGGCCGATAGCACCGCTGCCATGGCCCGGTGGCTGGCAAAGGCCTGATTTTCAAAAATGAGATTGGGCAGCTGTCCCTTCTCTATGGCCATCATGGCTGTTCTATGCACGGAGTCAGCAGGGGTTATGATCTCCTTTTCCCGCCTTATCATCTGCATGCTGTCATGAGGACAGTCCCTGACACATACTCCACAGCCCAGGCAGATATCTTCCTCGATCTCAATCCATTCCTCTTCCCCATCAGTTTCATTATTTCTGCCGGAAGAATTTTCACCGCCTGACTCTGCTGATTCTAAAGTTATGATATCTATATGACAGGCTTCAATACAGCGGCCGCAGCCTGTGCAGCTGTCATGATCAACTTCCGGCAGGTAGGCCGAGGTCTGCACGGGATTGAGCGATCCAAATTTTCGCACAGCCTGCAGGGCTTCACAGCAGCAGCCGCAGCAGTTGCAGATAAATGAGGGTTCCTCTCTCACATTTTCACCGAACTGCACCAGTCCTTCCTCATGAGCTTTATGCAGCAGCTCCAGACCCTCGGCAGTGTCCACACGCCGGGCATGTCCGTGCCGGATGAGCGAATCGGCGGAAGTGTTAAAAGTCAGGCAGATATCCAGGGGATTATCACAGGCTTTATCCAGATGATGCATCTTATGCCGGCAGTAACAGGTGCTGACCGCCACATGTTCGGCCTCTTCGATAATATGACTTGCCCGTTCAAAATCAAGAGTGTGGAGCAGATTATCACGGGAAAGAACTTCCTCCTGCACAAAAACCCTCCCGGGCTTTGTTTCGGTGCTGAGAAAGAGCTCCCGGATAAAATCCTCTTCCTCATTTATATATTGATGAAAAAGCTCGGCCAGCAGCTCCTGATCGATGTCATCCCGCACCCGCATCATGGAAAACTCGAAAAACCCGGCCATGGGTGGGGGCAGAATGTATTTCTTTTCCCCGTCCTCATCTCTGGCATCTAACAGTATGGCCCTGCCTGCCAGCTCATCCAGGATTTTTTCTGTCTCCGCCGGTTCCTTTTTGAGAATGCGGCTGGCCTTATCCACTGTGAAAGGTCTGATGGGGAGCCGGGCTACAATTTCCGCTTCCTCTTCACTGAAAAGCATCTCCAGAATCTTATAGAGCGTCTCAGAGGGCGGTGCCCCCTGGGGAAACTGGTTCAATCTCTCCACCAGATTTTTGTAAGCAGAACGAGCGGTTTTATGTGCCATCAAATATCACCATCCACTGCTTATCATATGAATTCTGTATGATTGAGAAATTTCCTCTTCTTCTATTGCTCTATCTTATGAAGTCAGGGCTGAAGGGGAGTTCACTCCCAGCGCCAGAATTTCACCGCCAGCAGGGAAGTTACCACAAACCACACCGCCAGTACAGCCAGATTCAAATAAAGTGGATAAGTTCCCCTGACACCCACCATGAGCTGTCGCAGGGCATCCCCAAGATAGGTTAGTGGTATCATCCTCACTATAGGGCGGGTATAATCGGGCATGGTTTCGATGGGAAAGAAAATACCCGAGAGAAACAGCATGGGAAACTGCACGACCTGGATGAGATTCCGGCCACCCTCGGCAGAGCTGACAAAGGATATCAGCATATAGCCCAGGCTGACGAAGGTGAGAGATCCCAGGATTACAACCCCCAGCACAGCCAGCGGACTGGACGCTATGCTCACTCCGAAGACCAGGCTGCCGATAGTGACTATAATCGCCATCTGCAGTATGCCTATGATCAATCTCAGGCCGATCTCGCTGCTCAGAAGAGCCCCCCGGGAAAGAGGAGTGACACTCAGACTCCTGATAATCTCCTTTTCCCTTAAATCCAGAAACTGAATCGAACCAAAAAGCCCCAGCTGCATCAGAGCCATGGCCAGAATGCCGGGGAGTATATAGTCAAAATCGTCTATACCTCCTCCGGCCTGTACAGATTCAACCCTCGTCTCCAGCAGCCGCTCGCGGTCCAGTATGCTGTCTTCGGCTTCCATAAATCCCCTCTCAAAACTGGATACTAACTGCTGATTCAGAATGGGATTGCTGCCTTCATCGTAATACATCTCTATCTCATATCTCTCTTCACCATCTCCGCTGAGATCTTCTGCCATTTCCGGCAGCACGATGACCAGATTGCGCTCACCTCTTTCCAGCGCTTCCAGCTCCTCGGCGGGACTGCCGCTGAATATCTGCATGTTCTCCTGATTTTCAAGGTCTGCCTTCATCTCTTCATACATGACGCTTTCAGCTCCGGTAAGCCCTATCTGAAACTGCATATCGACATCATCGCCGCCAAATATGGCCCCGAATATAAATATAAAGAGGATGGGAAAGGCAAAGGTCCAGAAAAGCCCGCTCCTATCGCGAATAAATTCTTTTACATTGGCCATAAAAAGCCTTTTAAACATTTTCATTCTCTAATTTTCCTCCCCGTCAGCTTGAGAAATAAATCTTCCAGAGTGGGGTGACGCAGGTTTAAATTTTCGATCCGGTCTCCATTCTTCTCTGAGAAGTTCATGAGTTCATTCATCGTTCTGGCGGCATTATCTGTATAGAGATAGATGAGATTATCGTTTTCTCCCGCTTCTCCCATTTCCAGATGTGTTACATGCTCCAGAGCTGACAGCTTCTCCAGCCCTTCTTCCCTAAAGCCGGGATCTGTAAATTCGATTGTTCTCTCCTGAAAATACCTTTCTATGAGCTCTTCCGGGCCTCCCCGGGCAATTATCTCACCATGGTCGATAATGAG
>CAYXAK010000082.1:5194-7864 GCA_964462585.1 uncultured Halanaerobiaceae bacterium | reverse complement strand
GCAGGCCTTCATAGGCCATATCGTTAAAGGACATATCTCCCAGCCCACCTGTCGACAATACTATACCCACACGGGTCGTCTCAGCTTCTACCGGCCGGGCAAACCCCACCAGACTGAATACCATGACCAGACTCATCAAAAAGGCCATAACAGTTATTTTCTTAATCATATTAATTACCTCCTCGAATCTCTGGTTTTGTCTTTGAACTCCCCGTGAAAATATCAAATTAAGGCTCCTGCATAATTTATACCATATAATAGCCCGGTAAAGTTGAGCATAGGAAAAATAGAAAAAAGGCCTCACCCCAAAAATCTTGAAATCAATAGCAGGCAAAACTAAAAACCAAGAGATAGGGTGGAGCCTACTATACAATTATCTTCTACAGGTGTCACTGTTTTCCCTGCAAGAAATTTTTGAATTAAAAGTCAGAAAGAAATGTTCCTGGCTTTTAACACTGTCGATATAAGACCAGCCGGGAAACTGCTGAGCAATAAAGGATCTGTAGGCCGCGACGGTTCAGGTAAGGAAAACGCTGTCAGAGCGTTGATCGCTCAGCAGATATAACAAACTCTCTTTCAGGCTGGATTAATTCAAGGTCTGGAAGATAAAGTGGCAATTTTACAGCAGAAAACCAGGGAAATCTACCATGCCGTAATACATATGACTTGATTAAAATAGCTCCCCGAAATTGAGCATCTCATCTTCTATATTTTTCAGCACCCTGTGATTGGGCTCAAATTCAAGCTCGATGTCCAGCTGATGACAGATCTCAAAAATAAAATTGGCCACCTCTTCCCGCCTGGTTACCAGCCGGGAGGGAATAACCTGTTCTTCCTTCATGAAATTTATTAAACTGGACAGAATAGCATCAAGACTTTCTTCCGGTCTCTGCAGTACCTGGTCTAAAATAAACTCATTTTGCATTTCAACCAGCAAATAAAAATCGGGATAATAGGGTCGTTCCTCCTCATCCTGTACCGGGTCAGGAAAATTAAGCCTGTCAAGGGCCAGGGTTATATCCCTTTTCTCACACTGCTCTTTCAGCTTATTGAGCAGAGGCTCTCTTAATTTTGCCGTCTGAAAGACCCTGGCCTGACTGTAAACATCTATCTCGGTAAATTTATCCTGCCATACTATATCGCCCGACTTTTCCTCTGGCACCCGCAGGTAATATTCTTCCCGCTCAAAATAATGCTCTATATTATCCTTAACCTTCTCCGCTACTATCATTGCCTGCTCCAGCACGACAGTCATCATCTTAACTTCATCTCTGGTTAAGTGGCGGGGGTAATAGCCGCGGGTATGGGTTCTAAAAGAAGGCCAGTTATTTTCACCGCGAAATCTTAAATCAAGATCACTTAAAAGTTTATAATCGACCTCACCCAGTTCTTCCCGATCCATCAACAATCCCGCCACCGTTTCGTACTGAAAGCCGATATCAGATTCTTCCAATCCTCTTTTCATGCTTTCAATTGCCAGCAGCCCTTCTTCACCTTTATAAGCTGTAATACCATATGTCATGCCAAAGTGTCCCAGTACGGTGCTGTAAACTCTCTTTTCGGCAAAAGGAAGCTCCACCCCGAAAACTAAATTATCGCTCATATAATTCCAGTATTTCTGATCGCGGAATTCTATAAGTAAATCAATGAGTCGGCGCCATTCCCTTTCAGTAACGCTGTCATCCAATCTGTGAAATTCAGGTATTTCACCTTCCATTTTAATTCCCCCCTCATTCTACGCAAAATCATGTATTGATCTACTGTATTTTACCATAAGAAACCGGCAAACCTTTTTCATCATACAACTTTTTGCAGACAATAAATGATTTCATGGCCTCATCGGCGAGCAAAATACCTTTTTTGCGGTTTTCATACTCTGAAAGCAGCTCTTCCGCAGAAGCCTTTTCATACAGAAAAGACACCCCGCTGCTCATGGAAAAGTTCTGGAATTTCAGCCGCCGCAGAAACATTATAAAATTTTCATTTCCGGTTCTAATCAAATTTATATCGATAAAATTTTCAATCCTATTTTCATTAATTAAATCATATAACTGTATTCTCTGGTCGGTAATTTTTTCGACCTGAAACAAAGAAGTATATGAATCGAGCATTGCTGATAATATTTCTTTTTCTAACCTGTTCTCATGTTGATAATCTTCCTGAAATTTTTCAATTACATTCTCACCATCAATTTGATAATCATAAATCAAGAAATCGAATAGGATATCTGTTTCACTATCACTTTTAAACACCAATCTTCCATCCTGCATGAATCCGAGTAGTTTTCCGGCACGTTCAATATCCTCTCTGCTTATTTGTTCGGCTTCAATAACCTTGGAATGAAATTCCCGGCTGGCATTTCTATATCTCTTATATTCGTCAAACATCAAATCCCTCCTGTTTGTTTTGCCTTATTATAGCATACTTAGAAAGAAATTTTTACTGATATTTTATATAAGGCCGGCAGAACAGCGGAGAAGAGCATCTGGAAAGATGTGATCGATAATGATGGTTTTTATAGCTGAAAGCAATTCATAAAAAACCCTCTGAGGTTAAAGCGGATGATGGGGATAAATATGATTTAATAGGTGGTATTCTTTTGGTTATGTTAGATTGGATGATACGAGAAAAGCAGTAAAAATATAAATAATTAGTATAATTGACAAAAAT
>CAYXAK010000082.1:0-5094 GCA_964462585.1 uncultured Halanaerobiaceae bacterium | reverse complement strand
ATGGAGTTTAAATCCAGGACTGAAGAGAGCATAATCAAAGCTTTTCAGAAAAAATTTGAGAGTGAGCAGAAGATCAAAAATGCCTATTTGCTGGTCGATTCTGACAGGCTTGATATTCACCTCAGTCTGGCTGCCGGCAGAACCGGTGATATGAAGGCGGATCCCCGCCAGCCCAACTATATTGCCAGCCTGGCCAAAATATTTACGGCTACATTAATAGGGATGCTGAAGGAAGAAGACCGGCTCGATTATGAGGATAGTATTGCGGAATATCTCGATGCTGAGATCGTCGATGGACTTCATATTTACAGGGGTAAAGAATACAGTGAAGAGATAAAAATCAAGCATCTGCTTCAGCACAGTTCCGGTTTAAAAGATTGCTTTCCTTCTCTCCTGGATAGACTTGTGCGGGAAGATAACTTCACAACAAGCCCTCCAGAGACAGTTAAATGGTGCAGTGAGAATCTCAAACCTGACTTTAAACCCGGCCGGGGATTTAATTATTCCGATACTAACTATTATCTGCTGGGATTGATTCTGGAAAATATCACCGGCAGACCTTTTCCCGAGTTTCTGCATGAAAAAATATTTGATCCCCTGAATATGAACGATTCCTTTATGTGGGAGCTATCCCGGCCGGCAAACACCCGCCGGCTTCCTGTGGCCGATGCCTATATAAATGATGTGCATATAAATGAGCTTGACGGTTACGGCCAGGTGGACTTTGCCGCCGGCGGTATTGTGGCCCCCATGGGGGATTTATTAAAATTCATGAAGGCTTTACGAAAAGGTCAATTGATCGAGCAGGAAACCCTGGCTGAAATGAAGCAGGATAAAAAGCAGCTGGCGCCGGGGATTGATTACGGATATAGTATATGGCAGATAAAGACCATACCGTTAGTTATGCCGGCAAAATATAATTCCTGGGGAGTGGTGGGAGTTACAGGAGCCTATATGTTTTATCATCCCTCCACGGAGAGTTATATAATGGGGACTTTTAACGATTCCTCCCAGGAACAAAAGTGTCTGCGCTTTATGATGTACGGAGTGATGAAGAATATTTTAAAATATAGCGACTGATTGCAGCTTAATCAGCGGGATGTGGGAGAGATGGTAATGCTTAAGAGAATAGAGCTTTGTTTTTTCTCTATGCGATATATTTGTTCTGTGATCTCAATCCATTTATGCTTTAAATGCAGGACTATTTTACTCAATATACAATATTAAAAGTGAATAAAAACTTCAAAAAAATTTTTGAGGAGGTTACATTGTGACAAAGAAACTGCTGGGAATCATTCTGGTTCTGGCACTCATGCTGGCATTCAATCCTGTTGCGGTGGAAGCCTATCCGGATGAGATGCCGGAAAAACCTGAACAGCTTGACATTATCGGCCTGGATATCGATGTCGAGCAGTTCGGCGAGGGTGTGGAAAACTTCGAAGAGGAATACGGCATCGAGGTAAACTGGATGGAGTATCCCTATGGTGATCTCTGGGATCAGATCACTACCAGCATCCATGGAGGAGTTACTTTTGATCTTTACATGATGAGCAACTCCTGGCATCCGGAACTCGGCCAGCTGGGCATGGCCGTTCCCCTGGGCGATGTAGTATCCCAGAATACTCTGGATGAGATCAATGCGAGATTTTTCGACGCCACCGTGGATTTCGTCAGCTCACATGAGGAGCAGTGGGCTATTCCCGGTACCGCTTCCACCATAACTTTCTTTTACAATGAGAGCATGCTTAATGAGCTGGGCTATGAAGAACCACCTGCCAACTGGGGTGAAATGCTGGAAATTTCACGCGAAGCTATCGATGAAGGACTGGCAGAATATGGCTTCTTCCCCGGATATCTGTCCGGTCATGAAGACGGCATGGTCCAGTTTGATCTTATGCTCAAACTCCACGACGGGCAGTGGATGAATGAAGACAGAACGGAATGGACCTTCAATGATGAGGCCGGTGTGGAAGCCTTAACCCAGATGAAAGAACACCTTGATGAGGGGCTCATCCCTGAAGCTTCTCTGGAGCAGAGTGACTGGGATAACATGCATCATTTCCTCTCCGGTGATCAGCCCTTTGAAATCAACTGGAACTTCGTCTATCAGATGGCCATAAACCCTGAGCAGTCAGATATAGTTGATGACTTTGCCGTCGATCATGTTCCGGGAGTTGAAGGGAAAGAGAGAGATACCTACACGGTGCTGGGTGGCGGAGGTTATGCAATTTCACCTACCACCCGCTCGGAAGAATGGGCCTTTAAACTTCTGGATTATATGCACAGAGAAGAAGGTGCCATCGGAGTAATGGAAGAGCAGGGTGGCGCAGAGGCCACAATGGTTGAACCCTATGAAGACCCCGAGGCATTTGGCTTCCCACCAGAAGAATATCCCATGGTAGAGGTCTTTCCTCAGCAGCTTGAATACGGAGGGGTAAGACCCAGTGACTATCTAACCTGGTACTCTGAATTCAGGGACAATATTTTCACACCTGCCATGCACAGAGCTCTGCTGGGTGAACAGAGTGTCGAGGATGCACTTGATGAAGCACAGCAGGAAGCACAGGAAATGCTGGAGGCCGAAGGGCTGTAATACTACTACAGGTTTAAAGCCCGCCTGCAAAAATAGGTCGGTCCCCGGACAAAAAGCTGCAGGCCTCCTGCCCCTTTCAGCTGGGGGGCAGGAGGTCTTATATCTTTATTGGGGAACTATGGGTTACTAAAACAATTTATTATTTTATTATATTTTTGTTGCTTTTAGGAGGGATTTTTCTTGCAGGGACGTGAAATTGGTGAGGGGAAGCTGGGCATTTTAATGTCCACCCCCGCTATGCTCCTGATCATTCTGACTGCAGTCATACCCATTGGCTATGCACTTTATCTCAGCACACAGGATATTCAAGGCATAATGAATCATGGATTTGTGGGGCTGGAGAATTATAGGGAAATAATAGAAACCGGTCGACTGCAATCAGCACTAATTGCCACACTGCTTTTCGGCGGCGGGGTCGTCATCTTTCAGATGGTGGCAGCGATGATAGTCGCACTGGCCCTCAATGTAAAATTTATGGGCCGGAATATTGTCCGTTCCCTGATATTAATTCCCTGGGCTATACCTACTGCTCTGGTGGGAGTCATGTGGAGCAGATTCCTTTCGGCCACCGACGGTTATTTCAACGCCACACTCAGACTGCTGGGGCTGCTGGATGGTGAGATGAACTGGTTTTTGAACAGGGGTACGGCAATATTGATGGTGGTTCTGGTTGACTCCTGGAAGTTCACCTCTATTTTCGTCATGATTTTCCTGGCCGGACTCCAGGCCATACCCACAACTTTTTATGAAGCGGCCCTGGTGGATGGGGCCAGCCGCGTACAGAGATTCTTTTACCTCACACTTCCGCTGATGAAGCCGGTGATTCTGGTAGCATTAATAATGCGCACCATTTTTGTATTTCATGCCTTTGATCTCATCTACATTCTCACCGGTGGCGGACCTGGTGATGCCACCCGGGTAATGGCCTATTACACCTATCAGGAAAGCTTTACCTTCCTCCGCCACGGCAGAGGAGCAGCAGTAGCTTTTATTCTCTTTTTGATGACAGGAATTGTCACTGTAATCTATATCAAATTGCTCGGATCCAGCGAGTAAAATCACTTCCAGTGAGGTGATGATAAAGTGAATGAACTTTCGGGCTGGTTAAAAGTGCTGCATCGACTGGTAGTTGCTTTTGTGGTGATAGCTATATTGCTGCCCTTTTACTGGATATTTGTTATGAGTGTCACCCCTCAGCGCTATATCGCCGGCCAGGCAATCCCGGCTATGATCCCCGTGGATGTATCCTTTGATGCTTTTGCCCGGGTGCTGGGCCTGGTTGAAGTGGAAGCGGCTCAGGCAGAAAGGGCAGCAATGATGTTCAGGCGATCAATGTTTAATAGCGTAGTGGTGGCGGGAGCATCCACCATTCTGGCCCTTATTTTTGGACTTCTGGCCGCTTACGCCCTCGCGCGGCTTGACTTTCCCGGCAAAAATGCCTCCTATGTTATGATTTTAGGCAGCCGCCTCCTGGCTCAGATAACTCTGGCAGTCCCCATGTTTACCATCTTTGAAATCATGGGAATCTTAGACACCTACCTGCCCCTGATTATAATGAATACTTCTTTTTGTATGGCCTGGGTTACGTTGATTATGGATAACTATTTCGACATGATAGATAGTGAAATGGAGGATGCTGCCCGGGTGGATGGCTGCACGAGATTTGGAGCGTTCTGGAGAGTGCTGCTGCCAATGGCACGCCCTGGGATCATTTCTGTCATGTTGATTTCTTTTCTCTTTGCCTGGGGAGAATTTCTCTATGCGCTGTTATTTACTTCTTCCATGGCTGCCCGCACCATGCCCGTAGTACTATCAATGTTTTTAGGACAATTTGCCATAGAATATCGCCTGCTGGCAGCCGGTCTCGTTATGGGAGTTCTACCTCCCGTAATCATTGCTCTGCTGTTCCAGCGCTTTATTGTTCAGGGGCTCACTCAGGGAGGCCTAAAAGGGTGAGGATAAAGGGGTTTCCTAAATATCCGCCGGGGGAAACCCCTACTGTTTTCTGATATCATGGTGATTAGCATAATGGCCAAATAATTAATTGTAGAATTTAAATTTAAAACTCACCAACATTATATTGATGTTCTTAACGATAATTATGATCTCGATATAATCATAGGACTGGCGAATTCATCAGGAGCTGAAGTTGTTGAACAATTAGAAGAGATAGATCTTTTTGTGGACGGGCACGGTCATGGGGTTTTTCCAGAGGGAGAATGGCGCAATGAAATTTTGCATGTGAAAGCAGGTAAATATACCGAAAATATTGGAAAAGTAGAAATCAATTTTAATGATGAAATTGAAATTGTGGCTAAAGTTATTTCTGCAGAAGAGGTCATGGCACAGTATGATTATGATGAACATGCAAAGAATATGCTGGATGAATTCAGAGAGGAAGCAAGCAGAGAGTTATTGGGCAATTAAATGCCAATTAATAATTAAGATATTGTTGATTCTTCTTTCGTTTAGTTGATAGATGGACCTGACAAAATCTGCCT
>CAYXAK010000081.1:0-7973 GCA_964462585.1 uncultured Halanaerobiaceae bacterium | reverse complement strand
CAGAAAAATTGGGGGCAGAAATAAGAGGTAAATAGCGCTCGGGCAGGAATATATATAATGAGGCATTATATCTGGCTAAAAAATACAGGCTGGAGGCTAGATCATGAGAGAGAAATCCGAACCAAATAGAAAAAAATTCAAAACCAGAGTGCTGGGTGAGGAGCTGCCTGTTGTGGGTGATATTTCCCGGGAATATGTGGAGAATCTGGCCGCTTATATCAACGAGATAGGTGATGATATTGCCCGGGCCTATCCCACACTTCCCCGGCGGCGGCTCTTCGGGCTGACACTTTTGAACATAGCCGACCAATACCAGAAACAAAAAGAGAAAAGACAGGATCTGGAGGAGAGATGTGAGGATCTGGAGCAGGATAAAAAAGAGCTGCAGAGGGAAGTTGAGCGGCTGAGGGAAGAAAATGAAGAACTTCTCGATCTTCTGCAGGAGGTTGAATGATAATTGGATTCCCTTTCACTTCTGGATCTATTTATAATTTTAATAGTCCTCTATTTTCTCATCAGCGGTTACCGCCGGGGGTTTATAAGGCAGACGGCCGCTGTCATCGGCATAATCATCTCAGTCTATATGGCCTTCAGGTTCTATCTGGATCTCACTGATATACTTGTGCAGTATATAGACCTCTCCCCCACTGTTCTGCAATTTATCAGTTTTTCTCTCATCTTCATAGTTTTCAATGTGGCCATTCATCTTCTCAGCGATTCACTGCGCTCTCTGTTCAGGAAGATATATCTGGAACCTGTTGACAATGCCGGCGGTTTTATCATGGGGGGAATAAAGGGCATATTGATAGTCTATCTGCTGGTTCTGATTCTAAATGAGATCCCTCTGCCCGAGGTGGAGGAGATCATAACCAACTCCTATTTTGCCGGCAGACTGCTAAATCTGACCCCTGTCTTCCAGGATCTGTTGAACGATGTGCTGGGCTGAAGCGTTTTAATCTCCGCTGCGAGGTGATCAGATGTGGAAAAAGAAGAAGGGATCGATGCCAGAGATATTGCCAGAATGTTAAATGAAATGGCTGATTTGATGGAGATCAGAGGTGATAATCACTACAGAATAAGAGCATATCAGAATGCCGCCCGCAGCATCACCGGCCTGGAGCAGAGCCTCTATGAGATGTGGCAGGAGGACAGACTGACAGAGATCGATGGTATAGGAAGCGGTCTGGCTGCCACCATAGATGAGATATATACTGCGGGAACTATAGAGGAGCTGGAGGAGCTGAAACGAGAGCTTCCGGACGGCATCTTAGAGCTGCTGGAGATACCCGGCCTGGGGCCAAAGAGGGCCCACAGTCTTTTTTATGAGCTGAATGTAAACAATATTGAGGATCTTCAGAGTGTGCTGGAGGCGGGAGAGGTTAGAGAGCTGGCTGGATTCGGTGAAAAGCTGGAAAAAAAGCTGCAGGAAAGACTGAAAAAATACCGGGAATATCAGAAATTCTGCCGCATAAAGGATGCTATGGCCATAGAGCAGAGGCTGGAGGATTTTTTGGACGGGATTTCCGGGCTTATAAGGGATTACAGCCCGGCCGGCAGCCTCAGGAGAAAAAAAGATCTGGTCAGGGATATAGATATGATCATAGCGGCTGAAGCCGGAGATCACGGCGATATAGCCGATGAGCTCATGTCCTGTCAGTTTTTAGGTTCCCCCCGCGACTCCCGTGTCCGGCAGGAGTTCAACGGCGGCCTGCAGCTCTCACTTCTCTACGAGGATGTGATTGAGATAGACTTCTTTCTGGTTGAGCCGGGCGATTATTCCCTGTATTTGCAGCGGTTAACGGGCTCTAAGGCCCACAATGAAAGGCTGGAGGAGATCTGCCAGCAAAAAAGCCTGAAGCTCGATTCTTCCGGATTTTTCGATTCTGACGGAGAGAGGATAGAAGTTGAGGAAGAGAAGGATATATATGAATATCTGGATATGCAGTATATCATACCCGAGCTGAGGGAGAGCAGGGGAGAGTTAGAGGCAGCACGCCATAATCGCCTGCCCGCAAGCCCCGAGACAGCAGATATTAAAGGTGATCTGCATCTGCACACACATTACAGTGACGGCACACACAGCCTGGAGGATATGATCGAAGGGGCCCTGAGAAGGGGTTATGAATATATTGCAATAACGGATCATTCGGTCTCACTGAGAATAGCCGATGGCCTCTCACTGGAAAAGCTGCGCGAACAGGGCGGGGCTATCGAAAGACTGAATGATGAGTATTCTGATATCGAGATATTGAAGGGCATTGAAGTCGATATACTGCCGGGGGGAGAGCTGGATTATGCCGATGAGGTCCTGGATGAGCTCGATCTGGTTATAGCTTCCATTCACAGCGGCTTCAACCAGTCGGCCCGGGAGATAACAGAGAGGATAGTCGGGGCCATGGAGAATTCGGCCGTGGATATAATCGGCCACCCCCAGGGCAGGCTGCTGGCCAGCCGTGAGGCATATCGGGTTAATATGACACGTGTGATCGAAGCCGCCTCTGCCACGGATACCTGCCTGGAGATAAATGCTTCACCCTCCCGTTTGGATCTGGATGATCAGATGGCCAGAGAAGCTGTGGAAAGCAATGTGAAGATTGCCATCAATACCGATGCACATCATCCAGGTGAATATGATCAGATGAAATACGGTGTAAATGTGGCCAGGAGGGGCTGGGTAAATAGAGAAGATATCATTAACACCTACAGCACCGGGAGTCTGCTGGAGTTTCTGTCATAAAATGAAAACTGGCCGCTCTATTAAGGAGGAATGGAATTTTGGCTCAACAGGATGTCCATAAACCAAGTCTGGAGATGCTCGAATTTGCCAGGATAAAAGAGATCGCCCGTGAATATGCGGCTACACTGCCGGGGCAGAAGAGGATAGATAAACTGCTGCCCCTGAGGGAGAAGGAGGTCATCGACAGGCGGCTGGCAGAAGCCGAACAGGCTTCTTATATCTTCGGCGAAAAGGGCGTTCCCCCGCTTCTGGCACCTGAAAAACTGGAGAAGATCCTGCTCAAGGCCGGAAAGGAGATAGTCCTGTCTCCCGGAGAGATAAGAAGTGTGGATAATGTGCTGAGAGCTGCGGTCAATACAGCAGATTTTTTCGCTGAGATCGGTCAGGAGCAGGAGGAAAGCCACAGCCAGGATACCAGAATGTCAGAGGGCCCTCTGTTGAACTACAGCCAGCAGCTGGTTTCTCTGCCGGAGATTCGCCAGGAGATCGACAGGGTGCTGGACGACAAAAATGAGATAAAGGACAGTGCCAGCCAGAAATTAAAATCGATCAGGGACAGCATGGAGTCCACAGAAAATAGGATCAGAAAAGAACTGCACAACACCATAGATAAACAGCGGGAACTGCTGCAGGATGATCTCATCACCAGAAGGGATAACAGATATGTTGTGCCCGTAAAACAGGAGCACCGCAACACCTTTTCCGGTATCATTCACGGGCGTTCCTCCAGCGGTATGACGGTCTTTATGGAGCCCATGAGTGTGGTCGAGCTCAACAATAAACTGCGGGAGCTCCGTCAGGAAGAGGAGGAGGAGATCCAGCGTATTCTCCAGGAGCTGACATATAAGATCGCCGCGGAGGGCAGTGAGATAAAGAAAAATTACAGGATGCTGATCAAATTTGATGAGTGTTTTGCCCGGGGCCGCTTTATGAACGACTGGTCAGCTGTCAGACCCGAGCTCAATGAGAGGGGTCTGATCGATATAAAGCAGGGCAGGCATCCTCTGCTGGGAGATGAGGCCGTGCCGATAGATATTGAAGTGGGCCGGGATTTTAACACTTTGGTGATAACAGGGCCCAATACCGGCGGTAAGACAGTATCTCTCAAAACTCTGGGCTTATTTGTGGTTATGTCGGCCAGCGGACTGCCCATACCGGCCGATGAGGGCAGCAAGATATCGATTTTCAGAGATGTATTTGCCGATATAGGAGACGAGCAGAGTATAGAGCAGAATCTGAGCACATTCTCCTCTCACATGAACAATATCAAAACCTATCTGGAGAGGGCCGATGAAGACTCACTCGTTCTCCTGGACGAGATAGGTGTGGGCACTGACCCCAGGGAAGGTGCAGCACTGGCCATATCGATTCTGGAGGAATTCAAAGACCGCGGCACCATAAGTGTTTCCACCACCCATTACAGCCAGCTGAAAAGCTATGCCTTTTCCACCGAAAACGTGGAAAATGCCTCCGTGGAGTTCGATGTGGAGACATTAAGCCCAACCTACAGGCTGATAATGGGGGTTCCCGGTGGGAGCAATGCCTTTGAAATTGCCTTAAGGCTTGGCATACCGGACCATCTTATTGAGGGAGCCCGCTCACTCCTGCAGGAGGATGAGCTGGCGGTAGAGGAGATAATTCGCGATCTCAATGAGGAGAGGCAGAAATTCGAGGAGAAAAATGCCGAACTGGAGAAAATGGAAGCCCGGCTTGAGAGAAGGAAGGAAAAACTGGAAAGCCGGGAAAAGGAACTGCGGGAAAAGAAGGATAGGATAATTGAGGACACAAGGCAGGAAGCCAAAAAAGAGCTGAACAGACTGCAGGCCAGAAGTAAAGAGATTCTATCCGAACTGAAAAACCAGGATTTTACCAGGAAGAAACAGATTGACAGAGTCGAAACAAAGCTCAATCTCGAGCTCAAGGATTTAAAAGAGCATTTCGAGAGGAGATCCGCGCCGCCCGAGGAGGAAGAAGAGGAGATCGAATATGATTTTAAACCCGGTGACAGCGTGAAGATCAAGAGTGTGGGACAGAAAGGTGAGATTATATCTCTCGATGAGGAGAGCCGTGAGGCTGAAGTTCGGGCCGGTGTGATGCAGGTAAATGCCGATCTGGGCGATCTGGTCCCGGCTGCGGAAGAGGAGGATACGGAAAAGACCGTGAGAAAATATCAGGTTAAAAAGAGCAGCTCTGTCTCACCCTCGCTGGATCTCAGGGGCAAAAGATATGAAGAGGCTCAAAAAGAGGTCGACAAATACCTGGATGATGCTTTTCTGGCCGGCCTCAATGAGGTGGAGATAATTCACGGCAAGGGCAGCGGTGCCCTGCGCCGGGCTGTGAGGGATATCGTAGAAGATCACAGTCATGTCGATGGTTTTAGAGGCGGACAGGAAGGTGAGGGCGGTATGGGCGTTACAATAGTCAATCTGAAGTAAACAGTAAAACCCCACCCGATGCGGGTAGGGTTTTGACTTTGATGCGGTCTAATTTTCATCATCCTCATCCGCTCCATCCGAAGTGAGCAGATCTATGAGGCTGTCTATACGATCCCTTCTATCCTGTCTTTCCTGATCGGAATCTACCTCTTCGCTGTCAGCATCTTCAGCTTCAACTTCAGTCTCATCTTCCACATCACCGGATTCATCCTGGAAGCCAAAAAGACCATCAGTCTCTGCTTCTTCATCTTCTGCCGGTGACGTTTCCGCATCAGAATCGACATCATCGAGGTCGGCCAGGCTGTCACCTTCTGCGGCAGGTGTGGAATCGGCCGTCAACTCCTCGCCCCCGACTTCCGGATTATCCAGGGCAAATCCCACATGATCCTCACAGGCCGTCTGCGGTACGGAGGCAAACTCCGGTTCTCCCCCCTCATCTCTGGTGGGAATGCCGGTTTCGTGATCTATATCGAGAACAGGCATACGGTCCTGGGCAATATAGGTGCCGCTGATAGGCTCATAATCTCCGGGGGGGTTGGTCTGCCCGAAGTTTTTGGTCTGAGGCCCGAGCAGCACACCGCTTTCGGCTATATATTCAGCTTCCTCCATCCGTTCCTGGGGACAGCCGGTTGTGGCCAGCTGTCCTGTCTCCGCATCCAGGCGGACGGTCTCAACATTTCCGCCAAACTCGGAGGTCTGATCCGGTGTGTTGTCGATTCTGAAGATCTCCCTTGTGGTCTGTATCGAACTATTGCCCGGCTGCAGTCCTGTGGCCGGATCGATGTCCAGGGAGATGATATCCTCAGGCCTGCTGAAGGAAGTGGCCGGAATATCTTCGGTGATCTCATCCATATACCTCTCCCAGATCATAACAGCCTGGCTGCTGCCGATTCTGCCTGTTTCCGGATAGGTCATGCGCCGCGGTCTATCCTCTCCCATCCAGACAGTTGTCACTTTTTCGGGTATCATGCCCACAAACCAGGCATCTGTAAAGTCATTGGTGGTGCCGGTTTTACCTGCAACATCCCGCTCCAGGTTTGCTCTCCAGCCCGTGCCTTCTTCCACCACTGATCTCAGCATATCGAGAGCGAGATAGTTATCGGCTTCAGAGAGCACCGCTTTCCTTTCGGGATTGGCCCGGTAGATCACATTGCCCTCTCTGTCGCGGACCTCTTTGATGGCATGGGGTTCGACCCAGATGCCGTCATTGGCAAACACCGAATATGCAGATGTCATCTCCAGGGGAGTCACTCCTCTGGTCAGACCGCCCAGAGCCAGTGAGAGATGATCATCATAATAGTCCTGTTCCTGCAGTGTGGTGATGCCCATCTCCTCGGTCAGTTCGGTGGTATCATCCACGCCTATCTCTTCGATCATATTAACAGCTGCCACATTCAGTGACTGGGCCAGAGCATGTCTTAATGAAACCAGGCCGTGATATTCGTGGTTGAAATTGACCGGCCATATCTGATAGGTCGAACCCTCTTTGGGGCTGGGCCGGGGAATATCATATACTATATCTCCGGGAGAAAACCCGTTCTGCACGGCAGCTGCATATACAAAAGGCTTAAAGGCCGAGCCCGGCTGTCTGGTAGCCTGGGTGGCTCTGTTGAACTGATCATCGCCCCTGCCGCCTATCATTGTTTTAATTTCACCTGTTTCGGGATCCAGAGAAACCAGTGAATACTGGGGCTGTGTCTCTGATATGGTATTATCCCTTGTTGCCGAGGGAATCAGATTATCTCTCAAAGCGCCCTCTATAGTATCCTCGGCAATTTCCTGCTGTTCAATATCCAGTGTGGTTGTGACCTCCAGCCCGCCTCCGTAGACGGTGTCAGCTCCAAACATGCTGATCAGCTGATCCCTCACATGGCGGACAAAATAGGGGGCTGTTTCATCGATTTCCTCCTCTTCTCGTGTGGCTATATCCAGCTCAGCGCCGGAGGCCTGACGTGCTTCCTCTTCGCTGATAAATCCGACATCAGCCATGCGGTTGAGCACCACATTTCTTCTGCGGAGAGCTGCCTCCTGATTGTTATGCGGCGAATAGAAGTTGGGGGCCCGGGGCAGCCCGGCCAGAAGTGCGGATTCTTCCAGTGTCAGCTCGCTGACATCCTTATCGAAGTAGAGCTGGGAGGCAGCCTGCACTCCATAAGCATTATGGCCCAGAAATATCTCATTCATATACATCTCCAGAATCTCCGATTTTGTATACAGCCGCTCGAACTGCAGGGCCAGATATATCTCCTGCAGTTTTCTGTATATAGTTTTATCCTGGGTGAGCAGTGCACTGCGGGCCAGCTGCTGGGTAATAGTGCTGCCCCCCTCAGCCAGGCGACCTTCTCTGAGATTGTTGAGCAGAGCCCGGCCTATGCCCACGAGATCCACACCATGGTGGTCATAGAAATTGTGATCCTCGATCGCTATTAAAGCTCTGCTGAGTTCTTCAGGTATCTCATCCAGCTCGACATAGAGCCTGTTCTCCACAAAGAGGCTGTTGAGGAGTTCTCCGTCACTGCTGTATATTCTGCTGGTCTGAACTCCTCCTCTGTAATCAGATATATTGGGGGTGTCTTCAACCAGCCAGGCTAAAGCCCCCAGCGTTATGCCGACTACAAGTGAGAGCGATATTACGATGGCGACTATTATGTACCTGTATTTATTGCCTGAACCTGAATTGCTGCGCTTTTCAGCGGACATAATTACACCTCCTGTCCAGTCATAATTATAACATAAATATCTGGACACTGCTAGCCCTGCCGGCTTGTTAGGGCAAATCTATTCTGTTATAATTATAATAT
>CAYXAK010000080.1:0-8061 GCA_964462585.1 uncultured Halanaerobiaceae bacterium | reverse complement strand
ATGCCTGCGGCCATGACGGTCATGTGGCCATAGCTCTGGGCACTGCCATGCTGGCGGTGAAGATGACCGATTATCTCCCCGGAACCATAAAATTCATCTTCCAGCCGGCCGAAGAAGGCCCGGGCGGGGCCGAGCCCATGATAGAGGCCGGAGTTCTGGAAGACCCCACTGTGGATTATATGCTGGCACTTCATATCTGGAGTGCCGCCGAATCCGGGAAGATAGGTGTGAAAAAGGGATCGAGTTTTGCCGCTATCGATGAATTTGACCTGGATGTTAAGGGTGAGAGCGCACATGGTGCCAGCCCCCATCAGGGACGTGATGCCATTCTGGCCGCCGGTGAGATAATTCAAAACCTGCAGAGCATAGTGAGCAGATCGGTCGATCCCGTCGATTCCGCCGTGATTACGGTGGGCAGGATGGAGGGCGGAGACAGGCGCAATATCATAGCGGGAAAGGCCAGACTTGAAGCCACGGTCAGATCACTGGATGAGACCATGCGCGATAAGCTGGAGAGGAGAATCAGAGAGGTCATCTCAGGTATCTGCCAGGCCCATGGCGTGGATTATGATCTGGATTATCGTCGCCTCTACCCACCCCTCAACAACAATGAAGAGGTGACGGAGGTGGTCAGAGGCGAGGCGGAGAAGATGGTGGGCGAGGAAAATGTGATAAGGGTATCGTCCCCCACCATGGGCGGCGAGGATTTTGCCTACTTTCTGCGTGAGCGTCCGGGAACCATGTTCTGGCTGGGGGGAAGCAATGAGGAGAAGAATATAACGGCTCCCCACCATAATCCCCGTTTCGATTTTGACGAGGATATCATGCCCACAGGGGCAGAGCTGCTCTTCAGAAGTGCAAGAGAGCTGATGCTAAAAAATTCCTGAGCCAGTTGCAATTATACGGCTCAGGTTTTATAATTGATAGTAACTACTTAGGTAGTTAATTAAAATGTTTAATTTTGCGAAAAAAACAAAAAACATCAGAGGAGGAATAATCATGAGTGATATCAGTGTTGTGCTCTGGGGAATGGGCTCCATGGGCAGCGGTATGGGCAGAATGCTGGCCGAAAAGACAGGTGTGAGAATAGCGGGCGGTATTGCCAGCCGGGAAAAAAAGTCCGGTGAAGATATCGGAGATCTTATCGGACTTGATCGCCAGCTGGGTGTGAAGGCTACCAATAAACCCGCTGAAGCGATCGATTCTGATGCCGATGTCGTTTTAAATGCCACCGGCTCCTTCCGCGAGGATGTGAGGGAAGAGCTGGAATTTGCTCTGGAAAGAGGCTGTGATGTTATCTCTATAGCTGAGGAGATGGCCTATCCTCAGGCCGCAGATGCCGATTTTGCCGATGAGCTCGACAGACTGGCCCGCGAAAACGGAGTTTCTCTGCTGGGAACCGGCATCAACCCCGGATTTGTGCTGGATCTTCTCATTATAACTCTCTCCGGAGCCTGTTTTGAGGTTGAGAAAATAGAGGCCTCGCGTGTAAATGATCTATCTCCCTTCGGTCCCACCGTCATGAAGACTCAGGGTGTTGGCACCACCGTCGAAGAATTTGAAGAGGGTGTAAAATCGGGAGAGATAGTCGGTCATATTGGTTTCAGAGAGTCGATAGAGATGGTCGCCGACAGGCTGGGCTGGCAGCTGGACAGTGTGGAGGAATCCCGTGAGCCTATAGTATCCGAAACACACCGTGAGACCGAACATGTAGAGGTTGAGCCCGGTATGGTGGCCGGCTGCAGGCATATAGCCCGCGGCATCAAAGATGGCCAGGAGCTGATCGTGCTCAAACATCCCCAGCAGATTCATCCCGATCAGGCAGGTGTGGAGACAGGTGATTATATAAAAATTTATGGTGATCCCGGAGTGGATATGGCCATCCAGCCCGAGATACCCGGCGGCAAGGGAACAATGGCCGTGACGATTAATATGATACCACAGATTGTAAAGGCCGAGCCCGGACTGAGAACGATGGCCGATCTGCCCGTGCCGGGAGCACTTATGGGGG
This sequence comes from uncultured Halanaerobiaceae bacterium, assembly GCA_964462585.1. GTDB lineage: Bacteria > Bacillota > Halanaerobiia > Halanaerobiales > Halarsenatibacteraceae > Halarsenatibacter. Next base: position 6,050 of record CAYXAK010000080.1, on the reverse strand, counting down.
ATGTGAGGGAGTTAATTTGACCTGATAGAAATTCCGGACAGAAATAAATTTCGGCTAAAATTTTAGATATACTTCAGGAGGTGGCCAGATATGGATGAAAAACTGCCAGCTGGAAGCTGGGTTGAAATTCGCAGAACGGTGCTGGAGGCCGGAGAGAGAGCGCCTCAGGTGCCTGATGATACGGCAGAGGTTCCGCTGGAGATGAGGGTCAAGGGCTATCTCACCTCAGCTGCTGCTGTGGGTGAAGAGGCAGAAATTGAGACGGTGCTGGGCCATACCTATCGGGGTAAACTCCATGATTCCCGGCCTTCCTATGAACACAGATATGGACCACCGGTTCCCGAACTTCTGGATATAGGCCAGGAGCTGAAAGAGATTCTCCGTTCTAAAGGAGGTGAAAACTGATGCCCGCAGGTGATTATGAAGAGCTGATGTCCAGGCGCAATCAGATAATGAAAAAAGCGGTGGGCATAGATTATGAGCAATTTCGCCGCGGCGATCTGATCTTTGACTATGAAGCCATGATGGAGAAAGCGGGCTATGAGCTGGATGAGGTAAGGGAGATACAGCAGGAGGCCAATGTGGGCCGCACACCGCTGCTGGAGCTGAATAATCTCACCGCACTTTCCCGGAAGCTCTCGCCTCCGGGCAAAGGAGCGAGAATATTTCTCAAGGATGAGGCCGCCAACCCATCTGGCAGCTATAAGCCCCGCCGGGCTTCGGTTTCGGTCTACCACGCCCAGAAAGAGGGATATCCCGGTGTGGTGGCAGCTACCAGCGGCAATTACGGGGCGGCAGTTGCCTCCCAGGCCAACATACGCAATCTGGATTCGATCATAGTGCAGGAGGTCTATGACAGCCAGGGCAGGGGCCAGCCGGAGATACTGGAAAAGGGCCGCAAATGCGAGGCATATGGTGCCGAAGTTCTGCAGCTGACGGTCGGTCCCGAGCTATTCTACACCTTTCTCAGTGTGCTGGAGGAGACCGGATTTTTCAACGCCTCGCTCTATACCCCCTTCGGCATAGCAGGTGTGGAGACTTTAGGTTATGAGATAGTCAGCGAGATAAGGGAGATAGCCGGCAGGGACCCCGCCGCTGTTATCTGCACCAATGCCGGTGGAGGCAATCTGACCGGAACAGCCCGGGGTGTGGAAAAGGCCGGGGCAGAGGATACGGAAATAGTGGGGGCCAGCGTCGATCTGAGCGGTCTGCATATGGCCAGCGATGAGGATTTCAACCGCAAATCCTTCACCACAGGTCACACTGGTTTCGGCATACCCTTTGCCACCTGGCCTGACAGGGCCGATGTTCCCCTCAATGCGGCCAGAGCCCTGCGCTATATGGACCGCTATCTGACTGTAAGCCAGGGAGAGGTATTCTATGTAACAGAGGCTTTAGCCCGACTTGAGGGCATGGAGCGCGGTCCGGCCGGAAACACCTCACTGGCACCCGCCCTCAGCCTTGCCCAGCAGATGGACGAGGAAGAGATCATAGTTGTGCAGGAGACAGAGTACACAGGTGCCGGCAAACACCCTATCTCCCAGCTCAACTTCGCCCGGGAGATGGGTGTGGAGATAAAACGGGGCAATCCCCGTGAGGAAAAGCCGGGTCAGTCGATCGTCATACCCGAGCACCCGGAACAGATAGAGGGTCAGAATATTGACCTGGACAGGATCAGAGTCTCCTATATGAGCAAAGCTCTGGAGAAGAGCGGCACCGAAAAAGTCGGCCGGGAGGAGCTGGAATTTCTGGCCGCCGAGACCAATCTCAATCAGGATGAAGCCCAAAAACTCATAGCCGAGAATATAGATGTGGAGCTGGATCTGTAAAGGGAAAGGAGTTTAGATCATGGCCGCAGTTGATATTCTGGCAGCCGAAATCGGCAGCACTACAACGATGATAAATGCTTTCAACTTAAGCCCTGAGCCCGAACATCTGGGTCAGGGGCTGGCCCGGACCACCGTGGAAGAAGGGGATGTCATGCTGGGGGTGGAAAATGCCCTGGCGGATCTGCAGGAAAATCTGGGCTGGGATAGTTTAGAACACGATGAATTCATAGCCACCAGCAGTGCCGCCGGCGGTTTGAAGATGACAGTTCACGGTCTTGTCAGGGATATGACTGTGAGGGCGGCGGAAGAGGCCGCTCTGGGAGCCGGAGCTGTGATAAGACAAATTACGGCAGGAAATTTGAAGGAAAAACATCTGGAGAAAATCAGGGAGATATCCCCCAATATAATTCTCCTGGCCGGCGGTGTCGATAATGGTGAGGAGGATATAATCCTCCACAATGCCAGAAAACTGGCCGGACTGGAGCTGGAGGTGCCGGTCATATATGCCGGCAATTCCGCCATCAGGGATGAAGTTGCAGAGATCCTCAGAGAGGGCAATATGGAGGTTCTCATCACCGAGAATGTCTATCCTGATATAGACAGGCTCAATGTTGAGCCCACCAGGGAGCTCATCCATGACGTTTTTGCCCGCCATATCGTCCGGGCCCCAGGCATGGAGAAGATCAGAGAATGGATCACAATGGAGATGATGCCCACACCCGGTGCGGTTATGGAGGCCGCCAGGCTGCTGAAGGAGAAAATAGGCAACCTGGTGGTCTTCGATGTGGGCGGAGCCACCACGGATGTCCATTCAGTATGCAGGGAATCGGGCAGGGTGGGCGAGATGCTGGTAAGCCCCGAACCCGAGGCCAAAAGGACTGTGGAGGGCGATCTCGGTGTTTACCGCAACGCTGGCCGTGTGGCCGAGATGATGGGCGAGGCGATAGCGGAGGAATATGAGCTCCTGCCCCTGCCCGAAGATGAAGAACAGCGGGAGCTGGTTCATCGCCTGGCCCGTGAGGCTGCGTCAACCGCCCTGGAGAGACATGCCGGGCAGTTCCGCGATTATTATACATCCGGTGGCAGGCAGACCGTGGCCGAGGGCAAGGATCTCACGGCCGTCAACTGGCTTATAGGGACCGGGGGTGCTCTCACCCGGCTTGAAGGCGGCCGGGAGATACTGGCCTCACTCAGAAGCGAGCACAGCCGCCAGCTTCTTCCTCCCCCGGAGGCAGAGGTTCTGATAGATAATGATTATATCATGGCTTCCTGTGGTCTTATGAGCAAGAAATATCCGGAAGAAGCTCTAAAGCTTCTGCTGTGGAGCCTTGATCTCAGGCCTGAAGATCTGGATGAATATGATGGAGAAGAAGATAAAAAATAGTGAAAGATGAAAACAGATGGAGAAAGATACCGGGAAATAATAAATTTTACGAGGAGTGGATAGGATGCCTTCCAAGCGCGAGGATGATTTTGCCGAAAGAAGGCAGCATCTTGCCGATCTGAGCGAGGAGGAGCTGGAGGAGAAGTTCTGGGATCTGGCCGAAGAGATAGTCGATCCCATCATGGATCTGGCCAGCACCCACACCTCGCCCTCGATTGAGAGATCGGTGCTGCTGCGCATGGGTTTTAACAGCCTGGATGCCAAAGCCATTGTCAAAAAGGTCCAGGAGGCTGAGCTTCTGGGCAAAGGAGCCGGCCATGTGGTACTCAAGCTGGCCGAAAGAGAGGATATGGAGATCAAAGAGGCCGGCCTGGCTCTCAAAGATGGGGATTTTTCCGCTGAAAGCCTGAGAGATCTCTTTACCGGAGGTGAGAGCTGATGGCTGAACTCAATCCGGAGGAAAAGATAGATATCGAGGAGCTGCTGGAGGATATAGAAAATTATACACCCCGCCGCCGGGGCTGGACCTGGCGCAATCCCGTGGAAGATCTCCAGCTGGGCGATTTCACCTATGACGATATGAGTGAGCCCCTTGATAACAGTGTTCCCCTGCCGGCCTCCCGCAGTTTCGATGGCATCGATCCCCAGCCGGAGCCGGTGATCACCACCGAGATAGCATCGGGCCGCTTTGAAGATGATATCAGGCGCATGCGCATGGCCGCCTGGCATGGAGCCGATCACCTGATGGTTATAAGAACTGCCGGTCAGAGCCACTTCGACGGCCTGATCGAGGGAACACCGGAGGGTGTGGGAGGTATACCCATCACCAGAAAACAGTTAAGGGTCACCCGTAAGGCGTTGGATCTTGTCGAGGATGAGGTGGGGCGTCCCCTCAACTTTCACTCCTATGTCAGCGGTGTGGCCGGTCCGGAGATAGGTGTGCTCTTTGCGGAGGAGGGTGTAAATGGTGCCCATCAGGATCCCCAGTATAATGTGCTCTACCGCAATGTCAACATGTACCGTTCCTTTGTCGATGCAGCTGTGGCCAAAAAGGTGATGGCCTCAGTCGATATGCTGCAGATAGATGGAGCTCATAATGCCAATGCCACCGCCCGCAAGGCCTGGAAGGTCATGCCCGAGCTCTTCGTGCAGCATGCCATAAATTCCATGTTCTCGCTCAAGGCCGGCATGGATAAGGAGCTAATAGCTCTATCGACCGTGCCGCCGGCAGCGCCGCCGGCACCGGATCTCAAGCTCAATCTGCCCTATGCCGTGGCCCTGAGGGAGCTTTTCGATGGTTTCCGCTTCCGGGCCCAGCAGAACACCAAATATATGGAATCCTCTGTGCGGGAGGCGACGGTGACACATACCATTAACCTGCTCATATCGGCACTGACTTCGGCCGATATACAGAGCACTATCACACCCGATGAGGGGCGCAATGTGCCCTGGCATTACAACAATATCAAGGCCGTCGATACCGCCAAACAGACATATGCCGGCCTGGACGGCCTCGATAAACTGGTCGAACTACAGGATGATGAGGGCAGCAGACTGCGTCAGGACGCCCGCGAACTCAAGGAGAGAGCCATACTGTTTATGGAGGAGATTCTGGAGGTCGGCGGTTATTTCGATGCCGTCTCAGAGGGTTTTTTCGTCGATTCCGGAATCTATCCCGAGCGCAACGGTGATGGTATCGCACGCGAGCAGGACGGCGGAGTGGCCGCCGAGAGCATAGTTCCCCGTGATGATGATTATATGGCCCCGGTCTGCAACCACTTCGGCTACAACAATTTGCCTGAAGATGTGGAAAAGGGCTGTGACCTGATCGATGGCTGTACACTGGAAGTCAGGGATAAGATCGAGTTTATCGATGAGCTGGACCCCGAGGACAATGTGGAAAACCGTCTGGAGGAGACAGAGGAATTCCGCAGGGGCAGTATGCTCAAACCCGAGGTGGAATGGAGCGGTGACGGCTGGATCGAGGTCACACTCTTTCTGCCGGTCGGGGAGTTAATCGCCGAACAGGCGGCCCAGGAGATCGGCGAGGAAATGGGTCTTAAGAACGTCGAGGTCATTCACCGTGAGACGATGCACCCCAGTGAAGGCACACTGATAGAGATGAAGGGCCAGGTTGATTTTGCCATAGATATCGATGAACTGGAGATCCCCGAGAAGGATATTCCCCTGCCCGAAGATGATATAAGGGGCTTTGTGGAAGAAAATCCCCTGCAGGTCGTCGCCGGCACGGTGGGAGAGGATGAGCATTCAGTCGGTCTCAGGGAGATAATTGATATCAAACACGGCGGTATTGAGAAATATGGCATCAAGACCGAGTATCTCGGCACCTCCGTCCCCATCAATAAGGTGGTCGATGCCGCCATAGAGACCGACGCGGATATCATAATGATCAGCACCATCATCACCCATAACGATGTGCACCGTGAGAATATGCAGAAACTCCATGACCTCTGCCGCGAGCGCGGCATCAGAGATGACCTGCTGCTCATAGGGGGCGGCACACAGGTCACAGATGAGATAGCCAGAGAATGCGGCATGGATGCCGGCTTTGGACGCGGTACCACCGGTGAACAGGTGGCCAGCTTTATAGTCAAAAAGCTGCGCGGCGATCTGGAGGAAAACCAGGACTAAATCCAGAATAAAATCTATAGCAGCCAGTTATTACCGGCAGCTAACTGCTGCCGGCCTTAATTTTCAGCAAAAAATTCAGAATTTACGGGGGGTTTTAAAGTTGTCGAAGCCGAGCAGGCCGGTGTGGGCAGAAATAAATCTGGATAATATCCGCCACAATATTCACAGCATCCGCAGGCAGGTGG
>CAYXAK010000079.1:0-8288 GCA_964462585.1 uncultured Halanaerobiaceae bacterium | reverse complement strand
TTACACTGCTGTCAACAGTCAATTTCTTTTTCCTAACTGCTTTAATTGTGTGTCAATTATATTCATTTATTACAGATATTCACAGCTTATTATCTCCTCGTGCAGATATTCCTCCAGATCCGCAGCTTTACTCTCGGCCTCCTCCAGACAGCTTTTGGCCCGGCTCACCTTCTTTTCATTGAATTCACCGTCGTCGATATTGCAGGCATTTATGAGCGTATTATAATAGGAAGCCCTGACGGCAGCATGTGCTAGAAGACCGGCGATGCCTGTCTCGGTCCAGGCATTCTCATTGCCCTTTCTGGCCACGATATGGGCTATTTTGAGAACTTCCAGCGAAAGCTCCATCAGCTCAGCCGGGGGCAGGCTGGCCTTTTTGAAGGCTTTTTCCACCTGCAGTCTCTTCTTATTTTGGGCTGAACCGTTATCAGCTGGCAGGCGCCAGGCCTCAATCACACCTTCAAAACCCTCACAATCAGCATCCATCAGCTCATAGGACCTCTCCAGGCACTCTGTCAGCTTTTCCTCCAGCCGATTAAGCTCCGGTTTCTCCCCGCTCAGGTTTACCACCATCAGCAGCAGGGCAGCGCTTATACTGCTTACAGCACCGGCCGCAGCCCCACCTCCCGGTGTGGGTTGATCAGAACCCAGCGCCCGATTAAATTCCTTTAATGATCTGTGGTTCCATTCTTTCATCTTCGCTCACCTCTTATTCTCTCTTTCCGCGGTTATTATAGTATCAGCAGCTGCAGGACAAATACAGCTGAGATGGCCGCCAGCACAGTTAAAAGCAGATTAACCTTAAACCAGGCAGATATCAGGGCAACCAGCCCCCCGGCCAGGGCGATCGCGCTCGATTCGGTGGCCGTCATAATAGAGGGGAATATGAGCGCGGTCAGGGCCGCAGGTGGTATAAAATGCAGAAAACGGCGCCAGAAGGGCGATAACTCCAGATCGGACAGCAGCACCAGAGGCAGCATGCGCGGCAGATATGTGACAAGCGCCATACCAGCTATGATCAGCATATATTCAGCACCCGTCATCTTCATCACCCTCTTCCCCGACCTGACCCGTAAAGAGGGCGGCTCCGGCCAGGGCCGATATGAGTGTGACCAGGGTTATGATCCAGCCCTCGGAAAGTTCCATGACAGGCAGCCAGTGCAGCATGGAGCTGAGAAAAAGAGCCAGCAGTGCCACATATAGTTTAGGAACAGCAGAACTTATCTCAGGATAGAGCAGTCCGATAAACATGGCATAAAGGGCAATCTCCATGCTCGACTCTAACAAAGGTGGTATCTGTCCTCCCAGGATAGCTCCGGCGGCAGTACCCCCAACCCAGGCCAGATAGGGCACGGTGATCAAACCCAGCACATAGGTGCGGGGCAGCCTCTTTCTCCGATCGGTCGAGAGCAGTGAGAAGCTCTCATCAGTGATCCCGAAGGCCATAACCGCCAGCCAGCCCTTATTCTCATGCTTTAATTTCTCCGAGGTGGTGGCCGAGAGCAGTATATGCCTGAGATTGACAAAAAAGGTGGTCACAATGATACCGGCCACACCGGCCCCTCCTGCCAGCAGATTGACCGCCACAAACTGGCTTGCCCCGGCAAATACCAGCACCGACATCATAATAATGGAAACCGGAGGCATACCGGCAGAGCGGGCCAGAACTCCAAAAGTAACAGCTATGGGCAGATAGCCCACAGCCACCGGCAGTGAAACTCTAATGCCCGATATTATTCTGCTGTAATTCTCTCTTCTCTGCTCCGATCTCTCCATATCTGTCCCGCTCTCCTTCGCATTTTTACCTGCCAGCTTCTCATCAACCACCGCTGATCTCACCGAAATGGGCCATGCCCCTCACCACACCGCGGAACTCACAGTTCTCCAATTCACCGCGATTGCTGCCGGCAATCCCGCCCACATACCTTCTGGCCCGGATATCTCCTTCACCTCTACAATCGGATATCCGGCCCTCGTTGACACCGACAAGACCGCCCACTCTATTTCTGCCTATTATATCGACATTCTCCAGCTCGATGTTTTCCAGCAGAGAATCGCCGGATATGGCACCAAAAAGCCCCAGACAGTCGCTGTCAGGTGCCTCTATACGCAGATTTTTAATCAGATGACCCTGACCGTCGTAACTGCCCCTGAATTTGCTGTCCTCATTGCCCAGGGGCTGCCATCCCCCGCTGAAACCGCGCAGCCTGCAGTAATTTTTCAGATCGATATCGGCTGTCTGCCGAAAATGCCGGTCCAGATGGTATCTCACATTGTGCAGATGCTCCTGTGAGCTGATTAAATAGGGGTCCTCCCTGGTACCCTTACCACCGGCAAAATCCATCTCTCTTTTAAATTTATTGGTTATATCCCCCATCTCCACGATGATGAAGATCAGTATAACAAGCATCATCAGCAGAAGAAATAGCACAAAATCAAGCATCACTTCTCACCCTTATTCTTTATAGTGGCAAATTCAGTCCTGATGCTGTATTCACTGCCACACTCATCCCTTATTTTCTGGCGGTAGCGTTCAAGCTGTGCTTCCTCTCTGGACTCCCCGCTCTTGTAGTCAACTATCAAGATCTCCTGCTGCTCCCGATCGAGCAGAAGCCTGTCTATTCTGGAACTCTCCTCAGCGCCATCGGCGGAATTGATGGCATATTCGGTAAATACCTCCCATCTGCGGGAGAAATAGTCAGGATTTTCCTCGATAAAACGCTCGGCCCTCTCCAGGGCCTCAGCTGTGAGCTCATCGCCCAGTATGTTGCCATATTTAGCCGAGACCAGCTTCCGGGCCGTCTTTTTCTCGCCGGGCCGACCATAGCTTACCTGCTCCAGATAATAGTGCAGGGCCAGACCCATTATCCTCTCCTTCTCCCTGTCCAGATCCAGAGATATATCACGCTTTCTGGCCATCTGCCGGCTCCGCTCCTCCTGGCTGAGATCGTCCGGCTGCAGATAAGCTGCCACATCCTCGAATTCGGCCGCAGCAGCCGGGGCCGAACCTTGGGGAGATTCAAACTCACCCCAGCACTTGCCGGAGATAAGCTCTGTCAGACTCTCCACATTGCAGGCCTGCTGCAGTGCCGGCTCATAAAAATTATATCTGTCGCTGTTATGCTTCCAGCCCTCTTCCTCTCCGGGTAAAATCTGGGCCGGGGATTCGATCCACAGCAGAAGATTGCTGCTGGCCCGGGTCATGGCCACATATATATTGTTGATCTCCTCCATCAGATGCTCCTGCTCGGCTTCAGCCTCGAAATCGTAATCGAGCCAGTGGAGGACATCGCTGTAATGATCGGTTGTGAGCAGGTAGCTCTCAATATGGCTGTAATCGCCCGCAAACTCCAGATGCAGCTCAAGCTCCTCTGTGCGGGAGCCCCCCCGGGAGCCGCCGGGCTTCCAGTAAAATAACTCACTGTGGAAGGAAAGCCCCTTGGCTTTATGTATTGTGAGAAGATCGACGGCATCATCCACCTGGACCGCAGCCTCCTGAAATTTCGTTGTATCACCTTCCTGACGGGCGGCCTCCATAAACTCCGGCAGGGAATCATGCTCACCCAGCAGCCGGTAAAACCGGTAGATATTCTTCAGGGCGGAGAGATCCTCCTGCCACAGGGATACCGCTTCACACCCGGCTATCAGTTTGTGGGCCATCTCGCTGAAATCAGAGCCGATTAAGGATATGATCCATTCCAGAACCTCACACAGCTCACCCCTTCCGGCCAGAAGCTCGCTCCCGGCCAGGATGTTCTCATCCTCCTCCTGACGGGCCCGGGAGAGTATCTGCTGCAGCTCCTCCCGCCGGCTCAGCATAAATTTCAGCTGATCCTGGGGCAGGCGGATCAGATCGCTGCGCAGAAAGTTGAGCAGGTGATGAAAATCATTCTGCCAGATGTAGTTGAGCAGCTGGTAGAGGGGCCAGACGGCTTTATTGTCCAGCAGATCGCGCTGCTGGTGCAGGACATAGGGCAGGGAGAATTCATCCAGGTGCCCGGCAATCTCCCTGAGATGATCGTTCTTTCTGGCCAGCACGGCCACACCCTCAAGGCTGTCGAAATCCTGGCTTATTCTGCGGGCTATCTCCCGGGGGAGATCTTCGCTGAGAAGCTCATTCTGCTCCCTTATCCTCTCCTGCTCCTCCTGACCATAGCGGGCAAACTTTTTGGTGTCCTCATTTATTCTGGCCCCGCTGCCGCCCAGCCTGACCCCGACATAGCCCCTGTCAGCTTCCTCCCGGGGCAGAACCGGCTCATAATCCCAGTCCCGGCTGAGACCGGAGAAAAAGTCGTTGACAAAACGCAAAATCTCCCTGTCACTGCGGTAGCAGATGGAGAGGTTCTCCTCCGGGCTCGATATGAGCCCGGGCAGCCTGTGGAAGAGCTCCTTCTCACCGCCGCGCCATTGATAGATGGACTGTTTGGCATCTCCCACGGCGATGAAATCACGCTCACCGTCCACAAAAGGCTCCAGTATCTTCCACTGCAGCACACTGGTATCCTGAAATTCATCTATGAAGAGCGATCTTATCTCCTCACCCGTTATCCGGCTGAAATAGCTGTCCAGTTCTCCGGCAGGTATCTCCAGATCGCCCCTGATCATATATTTATAGACATAGTTGCTGATATCGCTGTAGGTAAACTTCTGCTGGCGCAGTTTGAGCTTATCGTATTCGGCAAAGATGATATCGGCCAGCTGGAAGAGGCCGGATTCCAGCGGTATGATCTCCTCATTGAAGATATCTGCGGCCAGGGCCCGCCGGAACTCATCGTACCTCATCTCCATCTCCTCCACAAGAGGTTCGTAATCCCTGCCCCTGGTTTTGGTGCCGTTCCAGAAAGTTTTGCCCCGCTTGAGAAAATCGGAGCGGTATTTGTATATAAATTCCCGGCGCTCTGCGGGCGATACACCGCTCTCCTTCATCCTTTCATATTCTATAATTATGTCGGTGAAATCGGATATGAGCCAGTCCCCGTCGAAGGTTTTTCCCTTCTCGCGGGCAATCTGCCGCAAAAGCCCCACCGCTTCCTCCAGCGGGCGAAGAAAATTTTCCCGGGGCAGAGGTTCCCTCTCCTCATGCTCGATGAGCAGATATTTCCAGCGCTCGTCCAGCACACTGCGGACGAAATTCAGTGGTTTTTGGTGATTTCGGGTCACCCTTATCTGCAGTATATCCTCCAGCCTGATGAAGTATTCCCGGCGCTGCAGGAGCCGGCGGAAGACCTCCTCGCTCACCGGCTCGTTCTGCTCCGGCTCTATGATCTCATAATCATATACTCCCATACAGGGGGCAACGATATCGCCGAAGAGCTGGTTGGTAAAGCTGTCTATGGTATAGATGTGGATCGAATCCTTCTCCAGCAGCATCCGGCGGCGGCAGGAGGAGATAACCTCCGGCTTCAGCCTGAGATCGGGATATATCTTTTTTATCTCCTGCCAGACGAGCGATCTTTCCCCATCGGCTTCCAGTGAGGACAGATGTTCAAGTATTCTCTCCCTGGCCTCGGCCGTGGCCTTTCGGGTAAAGGTCAGCACAACTATCTCCCGGAAATCCTGGCCCGAAAGCAGTGCTGCTATGTATTCCAGTGAAAGCCGGAAGGTTTTGCCCGTGCCGGCACTTGCTTTTAACACCCTTTTCACAGCTCACTCACCACCCTGCATATCTTTTTATAAGGACAGTTTTTACAGCGCGATTGGTATTCCCTCTCGTATCTCTCCAGCTCCACGAATTCCCGCAGGGCAGACTCGATATCGACGGCAAATTCTGCCTCGGTCCCCCGGGGTTCATGCAGAAACTTTCTCTCCATAATCTGGTATATATATTTGGCGGGAGGTCCTTTCTCCCGACCGGGCTCTGCAGTATCATCTCTTCTCCCCTCAAGCAGCAGGGCGTAGAAGTTAAGCTGATCGCCCCTGCCGCCACCGCTCTTAAAGTCTATTATAACATCATTATCTTCATTTGAAAGGAGCAGATCGATGCGGCCGCTCAGATAAAAATCGGCCAGTTCGCTTTTGAGAAAGGGCAGCACATCTCTGTGATCCGGAGTGTGCTCTATCCTCAGATCCTCCAGCTCCTCACAGCTATCGGGCCAGGGCGAATCCGGACCGGTAAAAAACTCCCACAGCGATTCGACCAGATCCTCTCTGATCACAATACTGTAATACTCCTGGAAACGGTGGTCTATCTTGAGCTGGAATTCCTCCAGCACATCATCGACAGCTTTTTCGATATCATCCCTGGCCACCTCAATATCCTCAACGCTCATATCCTGTAGTATCCTCTCGGCCATTCTGTGCACCATGCTGCCGAAAGTTATGGGTTTTAGAGGTGCTCTGATCTCCTCAATTGTATCGGGAAGCTGCATGAGCTGTTCCAGGAAAAAGCGGTAATAGCAGTCCTCCAGCCGGCGGTATTTATAATAACCCAGGCCAAAATAGCCACCGGGCCGGGGAAAATCTCCCGCTTCAAGCCGGGGAGGGCTCTCGTCCTCTATATCGTCCGGGCCGGATGAGAAGATCATCCCCTCATCGGCTGTTTCACTCCCGGCGCTGAAGACAGAGGTGTAGAAGCGATCGTAATCGCTGCGGCCCAGGGGCAGATTCCCCCAGGAGAGATCATATTTAAAGCGCAGCTCCTCCAGAAATGCACCAGGACTTATATTCGCCTCACTGTCCTCCACCGCCAGCACATCGGCCCGGCCGCAGGTGAGAAGATGGCGCATAAAATAATAACGCTGCTTCTTCCTCTCATCTTCAGCTGTGGGCAGCCCCAGTCGGCGGCGCTGGGGCTCGGTCAGCAGAAAATCCCGCCCCCGCGGTGCGGGCAGCCAGTTCTGACTGGCATTTAGAACCAGGACATGGCGGCGCGGGATATGGGGGGCGGCGAAGAGCTCCTCAAGCTCCAGGCCGGCCTCCTTTTCGCCGGTAAGGGGCTCTATCTTCTTGAACTCGATATACTGAAGAAAGCGATCGAGTAGTCCCAGAGCAGGATTTTTGTAATAGGAAGCCCAGGAGCTGACAAGCTCCATATCCTCCAGGGCCCTAAGCTCCAGCAGGGCATCGTAAAACTGCTCCACATCATTCCAGAATTGTGGGCTGGAGAGGCAGTCGAGATCTAGCCCGTCCAGATATTCCACCAGCTCCGGCATCTCCTCCAGGCCATGCAGATGCTCCACTTCGGCAAAGATTCCCTCAAGCGAGGGCATTCTCTCCGCAGCCATCTCCCTGTCCAGATAGAGATAGTTATCGCGCAGAAGCCGGCGGCAGTCCTCCAGTATATCGGGAGAGAGGGAGAAATAGCTGCGGAAAAACTCCCTGCTCAGAGCCTGGAAGAGCTCGGGCAGTGCCAGCTCTCCCCTCGCAAGGGGGGAGGCAGCCATGAGCTTATATGTCAGCTCCAGAAAGCGGTAGATGCGGCTGCGGCTGAATTTCTGGCACCGGTCCATCTTAACCAGCCCGGATGAGAGCATCCGGGCATAATCTGTATCCTCCAGGCGTGGTGAAAAAAGAGTGCTCATTCCAGGCTCGGCCATCATCAGGGCCGAGGCCAGCTGCATCGTTCCCTCCTCCGCCCGGTAAATATTGAGCTCACCTGGCCAGCTCTCGGGCAGTGTCAGCCCCTGGAACTCCAGGTTTGCCAGGCTGTAATCATCCTCCGGCATCTGCAGATATATCTCCACCGAAAAATCCCGATCAAGCCTCTGCATCAGATCCTTTTCCAGGGGCGTAAGATCAAGAGGGTTTATAAATACTATATATTCAAAATCAGCCGCCGTCTCCGGGGAATAATGAGCCGGGGATCGGGAGAGGGCGGGACTGGTATAGCCCTCGCGTTCCAGCCTCTCACAGTATCTCTGATGCAGCTCCTCCACCAGCTCGTATCTATCCTGCTGCCAGCCCTCAAGACCTGTGATTTCTTCCACTCTGTACTCGTTCAACTCCCGGTAAAAGCGGTGAAAACGGGCTGAAAACTCTATAATATCGTTGTAATTCTCTATACCAAGCTTCTGCTTCTCCCCGGGTTTGAGCAGCTCAAACAGAACCACGGAGAGCTTCTCCTCGCGCAGAACTATGCTCTCCCGGGCAAAGAGCCTCTCCTTGAGCTCATTGAAGTCAATGAACTGGCTCTGAGCTGTCAGGGGCTGGCGGATCTCCTCATATCGCCCGCGGGCCAGCTGCAGATTGGCCGCCGCCTCAGTTTCACACACATAGAGGGCCGGATTCTCCCTCACAGCCCGGGAGAATATATCCTCGCTGAAATCCACATATTCTATCTGCAAAATCTG
>CAYXAK010000078.1:4877-8381 GCA_964462585.1 uncultured Halanaerobiaceae bacterium | reverse complement strand
AATTACATTTTCTGTGCCGGCCCTCAGCCCAAATTCATGGCCTGCACCATGTATTAAAGGAATGAGTGATTCATGATCCCGGCAGTACAGAGCTCCCACACCTTTGGGCGCATAGAGTTTGTGTCCGGCAATAGTAAGAAAATCCACTCCCAGCTCCTGCACATCGACGGGTATCTTACCCACGCTCTGAGCTGCATCGGTGTGAAAAAGTATGTCATGTTCTGCCGCTATCCTGCCAATATCTTTTATGGGCTGGATGGTGCCAATTTCATTGTTGGCGTGCATCACGGTGATCAAAATGGTGTCCTCTCTGATGGCTTTTTTCACATCCTCTGCCGCTACCATGCCTGTCTCATCAACCGTCAGATAGGTCACATCAAATCCCTTCTCCTCCAGATAACCGCATGGTTTTCTCACGGCCGGATGCTCTATTTCACTGGTGATTATATGGCCGCCTTTTTCTCTGTGCTGTTCAGCCACACCTTTTATGACCATATTATTTGATTCGCTGCCACCGCTGGTGAAGATGATCTCCCGGACAGAGGCATTGATGAGATCTGCAACTTTAAGCCGGGCCTCCTCTACAGCCCGGGCTGTTTTCTCTCCAAATTCGTGACTGCTGGAAGGATTGCCAAAATTGCCGGTCTGCATATTAGCCTCAAGATAGGGATGGATGGCCTCTGCAACCTCCTCTGCCACAGGTGTGGTGGCATTGTAGTCGAGGTATATCACGTTATTTCCCCCTCTTAAAATCCTCGGCATACCGGGAGAACCTGCCCAGCGACTCCTCTCTTTCCTGCAGCCTGTCCAGCATAACCTCTTTGACCAGATCACAGGCTTCCACTATTCTGTGATCACAGATGCTGTAAAAGGCATATCTCTTTTCCTGGCGCTTGCAGACCACCCCCACCTCTTTGAGCAGCGAAAGATGCTGGGAAACATTGGGGGCTGTGGTATCCAGAGCTTCAGCCAGCTCATCGACCCGCATCTCTCCCTGCTTTAAGTTATCGAGTATTTTGATTCTGGTTTTGTTGGCCATTGCCTTACAGGTTTTGGCATGAATATCATAGAGCTCTTCCCGGACTTCGTCGGGTATATTATCTGTCATCTTTATCTACCACTCCTGATATAATTTTATATTTAATTAATTGCTTAATTTTAAGATAACATATGCCGGTGAAAGTGTCAATATTTAAACTCTTTCTCTGGTGCCATTTTTCGGCCCGGAGCAAAATTTTTTCTTGACAAAGAGGTTTTTCTCCACTATAATGGATTAAAATCTGGAATTAACCCGCTAACTCATTGAAATATAAATATACTGATAAAAGCTTTGATGAGGACGAGTAATCCGTCCGGCCGCCACAGAGAGGGAAAATCGCCGGCTGAAAGTTTTCCCGGCAGGCCGACAGCTGAAAACCCCCTCTGAGCTGGCTTCTGAAATATTCCTGCGGCAGTAAAATTGTGCCGCACAGGAATACTGTAAGATATGCCCCGGCTGCTATGCCGTTAAAAGCAGTTTCTGAGATAATTCGTTTTGCCGGCATGATGGCAGGCCTGAATGGCCTGGATTAAAAAGCGAATTAAATAGAGTGGAACCGCGGTCCTTCCGTCTCTGTTGAGACGGAGGGTTTTTTTAATTTCTGAGGATTTTAGACTGGCAAAAAACATTTTAACCAAAAAAAGGAGGCAAAATTATGTCCGAAAAAAAATCGATACTGGATTTTCACAGGATGAAGGAAGAGGGAGAAAAGGTGGCCTGGATCACCGCCTATGATTATCCCACCGCATCCTTTGCGGAAAAAGCGGGAATGGATATGATACTGGTCGGCGATTCACTGGGAATGGTGGTAAAAGGCTATGAAGGAACCGAACCCGTTACGATGGAGGACTGTATTTCCCACTCCCAGGACGTAAGACGCGGTGCCCCTGATACATACTGCCTTGGAGATATGCCTTTTATGTCCTATCAGGTCTCCTGTGAAGAAGCTGTGGCCAATGCCGGCCGGTTTATAAAAGAGGCCGATATGGATGCCGTCAAACTGGAGGGGGGCAGACGGGTCTGCAAACAGGTCGAGGAGATAACCGCTGCCGGAATTGTGGTCTTCGGTCATATTGGCCTGACACCGCAGAGTTCGGGCCAGCTGGGGGGGTTTAAAGCTCAGGGTTTACATACCGACAGCGCCCGGGAGCTGATCAGAGATGCCCTGGCCCTGGAAGAAGCCGGATGTGAAGCACTGCTTATTGAAGCCGTCCCACCCCGGGTCACTGCTTTTATAGCAGAAAAGCTGGAAATACCGGTCTATTCCATCGGGGCGGGTGGGGACTGTGATGGACAGCTTCTCATCTGCGGAGATATGCTGGGCAAATTTGAGGCCTTCACACCCAAATTTGTAAAAAAGTATGCCAGCCTGGCCGAGATTGAGATTAAGGCCTTCGAGGAATACATCTCCGATGTAAAAGAGGGCAGATTTCCGCAGGAAGAACACGTCTATAATATACGGGAGAGCGAGGAGAAATTCAAAGAGATGTTCGACGAATTCAGATGATCATCCTGCCGGATAAAATGCAGGTAAAATTACGGGGAGGCAGTTAGAATGCAGCTGGCATCGAGAGTGAGGAATCTGGGCACGGAGCAGGCTTTCAATGTTCTGGAAGAGGTAAATGATCTGCGTGAAATGGGAAAGGATATAATCAGTCTGGCCATAGGTGAACCCGATTTTAATACACCTGATGTCGTAAAAGAAGCAGGGATCAGAGCTATCGAAAATAACAAAACAGAATACAGCCCTTCGCCGGGCATACCGGAGCTGAGGGAGGAAGTGTCAGGCCATCTCAGCAGAAGCAGAGGAGCAGAGTATGGTCCGGAGGAGACGGTGATAGCTCCAGGAGCCAAACCGCTGATATTCTATGGTATTATGGCTCTTATGGAGCAGGGCGATAAAGTGATTTATCCCAGCCCGGGTTTTCCGGTCTACAGCTCCATCATTGAAATGATGGGAGGTGAGGCCATTCCCCTCCCCCTGCGGGCGGAAAACGGCTTTAACTTCTCCCCTGAGGAGCTGCGGAATATCATAGATGAGGAGACAGAAGGCATCATCGTCAATTCTCCTCACAACCCCACAGGATCAGTGATTGAGAGGGAAAGGATGGCTCAGATCGCCGGGCTGATCCGGGAAAAAGATCTCTGGGTTATTTCAGATGAGGTATATTCTGAGATCACCTACGAGGGAAAAGCTGCCAGCATAGTTGACTTTCCCGGCATGAAGAAAAGGACACTGCTGATCGATGGCTTCTCCAAAACCTTTGCCATGACGGGCTGGCGTATCGGATATGCAGGTGGACCGGATATGCTCATCGATCGGATCGGCAAACTCATCACCAACTCGGTTTCCTGTACCGCCACCTTTACCCAGCATGCTGCCGTCGAAGCCCTGAGATCCGGCGGAGAGTTTCGCAAAAACATGGTGGCTGAGCTGGAAGAAAGGCGGGATCTGGTCTACAGGG
>CAYXAK010000078.1:0-4777 GCA_964462585.1 uncultured Halanaerobiaceae bacterium | reverse complement strand
TAAGGGTGCCCTCAACATCAGCCAATCTGGGACCGGGTTTTGATTCTCTCGGTCTGGCCCTCAATATCGACAATTATGTGCAGATATCGCCCCTGAACGGGGCTGAATCCGGCC
The DNA here is from genome assembly GCA_964462585.1 of uncultured Halanaerobiaceae bacterium. Lineage (GTDB taxonomy): Bacteria > Bacillota > Halanaerobiia > Halanaerobiales > Halarsenatibacteraceae > Halarsenatibacter. The sequence goes on along the minus strand of CAYXAK010000078.1, from coordinate 4,663 downwards.
TCAATCAGGTGATCTGTGAGGTTTTTGGCGGTGATGATAAAAAGCTTAATATCGCTTCTGAGCAGAATCTGGTCAGAAAAACGCTCCGGCAGCTGCGCAGTTATACAGGCCGCGATCTGTCCGGTGTCAGGATAGAACAGAAACTCTACCGCTCTCCCGCCCGGGGGATGGGCAGCAGTGCGGTGGCTATAGTCGGAACACTGATGGCCGCAGGAAAATATTTTGAGCTGGGGCTCTCAACCGCTGAACTTCTCAGTCTGGCCTGCAGAATAGAATCTCATCCTGATAATGTGGTGCCGGCTCTGCTCGGGGGGCTTACAGTATCCAGCTATTCAGGTGAGGAAAAAGATCTGGTCTGGGACAGGGTCATACCTCATGGATCGATGCGGCTGGTGGCAGTCATCCCCGAACTGACCAGCAATACCGGAGAACAGAGAAAGCTTATCCCTGATAAGTTCAGGATGGAGGATGTCTGTCATAATTTGAGCCGGACAGCCCTGCTCCCCCTGGCTTTTGCCTCCGGTGATTATGATAAACTGCGGAAGATAATGAAGGACAGGCTGCATCAGCCCTATCGCTGTGCCGCCATATCCGGCTGGGATAAGGTGGTGGCAGCCGGTTATGATTCAGGAGCTCAGGGCATAGCTCTCAGCGGTGCCGGTCCCACAATTCTGGCCATCGTCAGAGATGAATCAGGGGCGGTGGGCAGGTCCATGGTCAGAGCCTGGCAGCGGGTGGGAGTGGATTCTGAATATATCGTAACAAGGCCCGACGAAAAAGGCAGTTATGTGATGGAGGAGGAATAAATTTTGAATCTATGGCCCGGAGTGGTAAAAAATTATCGGGAATTCATGCCGGTCGAATCCGGCACCGAAATAGTGACATTGCTGGAGGGCAGTACCCCTTTGATACCGGCCCCGAACCTGGCAGAAAAGCTGGGGATCGAAGCAAAACTGTATCTTAAGTATGAGGGGACAAACCCCACCGGTTCTTTTAAAGATCGGGGTATGACTCTGGCCGTGACCAGAGCTCTGGAGGAGGGAAGCAGGGCGATCATCTGTGCCTCCACCGGCAATACTTCAGCTGCAGCTGCGGCCTATGGAGCCAGGGCAGGCTTGAAGACTGTGGTGGTCGTACCCGAGGGAAATATAGCCCTGGGTAAGATGGCTCAGGCTTTAAACCACGGGGCAGAGGTAATTCCTGTCCGGGGTAACTTTGATACAGCCCTGCGGATAGTAAGGCAGATATGCGCAAGCTATCCGGTGACACTGGTTAACTCTCTCAACCCCTATAGAATTGAGGGACAGAAGAGTGCTGCTATGGAGATATGCGATCAGCTGGGAGAGGCGCCGGATATTCTGGCCATTCCGGTGGGCAATGCCGGCAATATAACCGCTTATTGGCAGGGTTTTTGTGAATACAGATCGGCTGACATAATAGAGTCCAGACCCGCAATGTGGGGTTTTGAAGCCGCCGGGGCTGCCGCCATTACCCGCGATAAAATCATCGATGATCCGGAGACGGTGGCCACGGCTATCCGCATCGGTGATCCGGTCAGCCGGGAAAAAGCCGTCGCTGCCGCTGAAGATTCAGACGGTCTGATAGATGAGGTCGACGATGAGGAGCTCCTGGCAGCTTACCGCGCACTGGCCGGCTGTGCCGGTGTGTTTGCCGAGCCGGCCTCGGCTGCCTCGCTGGCCGGTATAAAAAAGATGGCCGAAAGAGCCGGGCTTGCTGCCGGTGCCAGGGTGGTGGCTGTTCTGACCGGACACGGCCTCAAAGATCCGGACACAGCTCTCGATGTAATAGAAAAACCCGAATCCGTCCCGGCCTCAGTTGATGGGGTTTTAGAAAGGGCCGGAATTGTGTGAACAAAACTACAGGAGGAATATAATATGTCCAAAGAAACAGCAGATTTCCAGAGGGTGCTTGTGGCCAATAGAGGCGAGATCGCAATCAGAGTCTTTAGAGCCTGCCGGGAACTGGGCAAGAGATCGGTGGCTATCTATCATGATGCGGACAAAACATCTCTTTTCCGCACCAAAGCTCATGAATCTTACGAAATAGGCAGAAACCGCACACCTCTAAAGGCATATCTGGCAGCCGACGAGATAATCGACCTCGCTCAGAAAAAGGGCGTGGATGCCATCCACCCCGGTTATGGTTTTCTCTCGGAAAATGCGGAATTTGCCCGACACTGCCAGCAGGCAGGCCTTAAATTTATCGGCCCCAGACCCGACATGCTGAAGAAATACGGTAACAAGCTGACCTGCAAGTCACTGGCCAGAGATCTGGGAATCCCCGTTATCCCGGGCAGTGATGGTCCGGTATCCAGTGAAGATCAGGTGGAAGAATTTGTAGCCAAACACGGCTATCCTCTGTTGATTAAAGCCGCAGCAGGCGGCGGTGGCCGGGGAATGAGAGTGGTGAAAGATGAAAATGAACTGAGCCAGGCCCTCAGCGAGGCCCGCAAAGAAGCCGGTCGGGCTTTCAGTCAGAAGGATGTATTTCTGGAAAAATATCTGCCCAATCCCAGGCACGTAGAAGTTCAGATCCTCGCTGATCAGCACGACAATATGGTCCATTTATTTGAGCGGGACTGTTCAATACAGAGGCGCCATCAAAAGATGGTGGAATATACACCCGCCTTCTCCGTGCCTCAGTCAGTGAGAAATGAAATGTACAGAGATGCGAAAAAACTGCTGGGAGAGGGAGGTTACTGCAGCGCAGGTACCGTCGAATTCATGGTGGGCCAGGACGGCAGCTACTACTTCATTGAAGTTAATCCCAGAATACAGGTAGAGCATCCGGTTACCGAGATGGTTACCGGAGTTGATATTGTGCAGGCACAGATACATATCGCTGAAGGACACAGGCTCTCAGACCCCTGCATAGATATCCCCGATCAATCCTCGGTCCAGCACAGGGGATACTCAATCCAGACCAGAGTGACCACCGAGGATCCCCGCCAGGACTTTAAGCCTGACACCGGCCGTATTGATCTTTACCGCACCAGTTCCGGCAGCGGCATCAGACTGGATGGAGGCAATGGTTTTACCGGTTCAATAATAACACCCTACTTTGACAGTTTGATCGTCAAGGTCATATCCTGGGACAGAACCTTCCAGGGGGCCATAAACAAAAATGTGCGCTCACTGGATGAGACCCGTATCCGGGGTGTGGCTACAAACAGGGATTTTCTAATCAACGTTCTCAATCACGAAGAATTTGCCGCCGGAAAGGCCACCACCGGTTTTCTGGAAGAAAATCCCTGGCTTAAAGTTGACAGCGAGGATTTCGACCGTGAGGGAGGAATACTGAATTATATTGGCGACATAATAGTAAATGAGACAAGGGGAAATAAACCTGAATTCGATGCTGTCCGTATCCCCTCTCATAACGGCAATCCTGAAGCAGGCACCCGCGATAAGTTCAAGGAGATGGGCAGTGAAGAATTCTGCCGCTGGATCAAAGAAAAGGATGATCTTTTGCTAACCGACACCACCTTTAGAGATGCTCATCAATCGCTCCTGGCCACCAGAATGAGGACAAAAGATATGCTCAACACAGCCGAGGCAACTGCGGATCTGGCCTCAAATCTGTTCTCTCTGGAGATGTGGGGGGGAGCAACTTTTGATGTGGCCTACCGTTTTCTGCAGGAATCACCCTGGCAGCGCCTGGAAAAGCTAAGAGAAAGAATACCCAACATCCTCTTTCAGATGCTTTTGAGAGGCTCCAATGCCGTGGGTTACAGCAACTACCCCGATAGTGTTATCCGGCGCTTTGTGGGGCAGGCTGCAGAATCAGGCATCGATCTTTTCCGCATCTTTGATGCCCTCAACTGGTGGCCCGGCCTGGAAGTGGCTCTGGATGAGGTCAAAAAACAGGGGTGTCTGGCTGAGTGCACTATATGCTATACGGGTGATATTCTCGACCCACAGAGAAGCAAATATGATCTTGCTTATTATCTGGAGAAAGCCCGGGAGCTGGAGAAGATGGGCACAGATATCATCTGCATTAAAGATATGTCCGGCCTGTTAAAGCCCTATGCCGCCCGCAGATTGATATCAGCACTGAAAGAAGAGGTGGATGTTCCCCTCCATCTCCATGTTCATGACACAAGCGGCAACGGTCTTGCCACACTGCTGCAGGCGGGTGAAGCTGGTGTGGACATAGTCGACGCGGCATTTAACAGCATGGCCGGGTTAACCTCCCAGCCCGGCCTTAATTCACTGCTGGCTGCCATGGAGAATACCGGGCGGGAGCCGGATGGTCTCGATCACCGAAAGCTGCAGAGCATCTCTGATTACTGGCAGTCGGTGAGGCCGATCTACCAGGATTTTGAAACAGATCTCAAGTCGGAAACAGCTGAGATATATCGTTACGAAATACCCGGGGGCCAGTATTCCAATCTCAAGCCTCAGATTGAAAGTGTGGGCCTGGGCCATAGATTTAAGGAGTTCAAGGAAAAATACCGTGAGGTAAATTTTCTTCTCGGCGACATTATCAAAGTGACGCCCACCTCAAAGGCCGTTTCAGATCTGGCCATATTCATGGTCAGAAATGATCTTGACCCCGATGATCTGATCGAAGAGGGAGATAATCTGTCATTTCCTGAAACGGCTGTCGACTATATGAGAGGTCTCATGGGCCAGCCTGAAGG
>CAYXAK010000077.1:0-8416 GCA_964462585.1 uncultured Halanaerobiaceae bacterium | reverse complement strand
CATTTATTCCCCTCCTTCCTGCAGTTCTTCTATTAATTTATTGAGTTTTTTCTTATCCATATTTCCATGGTATTTACCGTTGACAATGATGACAGGCGCTACTGCACAGGTTCCCACACAGCGGGCTCCCTCAAGCGAGAATTTCTGATCGGGTGTCACCTCTCCCTCTTCTACTCCCAGACTCCGTTCAAGTTCGGAGAGGAGCAGGGGGGCACCGCGGACATGGCACGCGGTGCCGGTACAGACGACTATATGATAATCTCCTAAGGGCTTTAAGCGGAACTCATTATAAAAGGAGGCAACACCGTAGAGCTCTATGGTGGGGACCTTCAATTTGCGGGAAGCCCTGATTAGTGCCTGTTCGGGCAGCCAGCCATATATTTTTTGAATATCCTGCAGAACAGGTATCAGGGGAGACTTCTCCTGCTTTTTGTGCTCGGATAAATTCTTTTCAATAATCTCATCGACCCGTTCTAACTCTAACTCCAAATTAATCACCTCCGGTCATTTTATTGAGAGAGGATCCTCTCCTCAGCGGGTATCTTCTCTATAATGCAGGCAGCCTGTTTAATTCCAGGTGTTCCCGATTCCTCATCAAGAGCATCATTTGTCAGCTGATTCGCTGGGGCTTCGGCAAAGTGGATGGGAACAAATACATTGCCAGGTGCAACTATCTCGGTAATTCTGGCTTCAGCCTGTATCGATCCACGCTTTGTGCTGATTCTTATTTCTTCACCATCATTTATGTCATATCTCTCTCCATCTTCAGGATTCACCTCCACATAGGGATCATTGAGCTTAGCCGAGAGAACATCGGAGCGTCGGCTCATGGCACCAGTGCGTACCTGGTAAAGTGTACGACCTGTGGAGAGACGGAGAGGATATTCATCATCGGGCTGTTCTTCAGATTGTTTATAATCCACCGCGTGGAAAGTGCCCCTGCCCTTCATAAATTCGTCCTGATGAAGGATGGGTGTGCCTGATCCATCGTCCTTTATGGGCCACTGCCTGCCTTTTTCATCTATATCTTCATATCCTATGCCATTGTAAATCGGAGTTAGATCCGCCAGCTCCTTCATGATCTCTTCCGGCCTGGAGTAATTAAACTCATACCCCATCCTCTGAGCCAGAGCAGAAATAATCTCCCAGTCAGCTCTGACACTGCCCGGGGCTTCCATAATGGCATTCACCTTCTGGATTCTGCGTTCGGTATTGGTAAATGTACCTTCTTTCTCCAGGAAGGTGGCCGCAGGCAGAACCACGTCAGCCTTGGCGGCAGTTTCTGTCAGGAAGGGATCGGCAACGACCAGAAAATCCAGATTGTCCAGGGCCATCTCAGTCTGCATTTTATTCGGATCAGACATTACGGGGTTATCCCCCATGACGAGAAGCCCCTTCAATTTGCCAGCAGCTGCTTCCCTTATCATCTCAACCTTGGTCAGGCCCGGTTCGGTGGGGATTTCACTCTGCCAGGCGTTGACAAATTTGCTCACAGCACCGGAATCTTCCACGGACTGATATCCTGTCAGCATGTCAGGAAGAGCTCCCATATCAGATGCTCCCTGTACATTGTTCTGACCCTGAAGTGAATTTAAGCCGGTGCCCTCTCTGCCGATATTGCCTGTCAGCATGGCCAGATTGGCCAGGGAGAGAACATTCTTAGTCCCGGAGGTGTGCTGTGTCATACCTGTGGCGAATACTATCGAACCTCTATCCGCTTTAGCAAAAGTCTCAGCTGCCTCTTTTAATTTTTCTGCCGGAATTCCCGTCATTTCCTCCACGCTCTCCGGGTCATAATCGCTTATGGCTTCCTTAAGCTCAGCATAATCCTCTGTTCTTTCCTCGATGAATTTATCATCCTGCCAGTCGTTCTCTACGATTGTATTCATCAGGCCATTTATGGTGGCCACATCAGTTCCAATATCCGGTCTTAACCATTGATCGGCCCAGCGGACAAGCTCAATCTCACGGGGATCAAGAACGATTAATTTAGCTCCATTTTCCCTCACAGCCTCTTTGATATACCGGGCTATAACGGGATGGGCCGCGGTAGTATTGGAACCTGCCACGAAAATACAGTCAGCTTTGGTTAGTTCTTCTATAGAGTTGGTCATCGCTCCACAGCCGAAGGCTTTTTCCATGGCAACCAGCGAAGAGGACTGGCAGAGTCGATCGGACTGATCGATATTGTTTGTGCCCAAACAGACCCGCATGAACTTCTGGAATAGATAATTCTCCTCATTTGTGCTTACAGCAGAAGCAATTCCACCGAGAGCATCTGAACCGTGTTCCTCTTTAATTTCCGCAAATTTATCGCCGACTTTTCTCATAGCTTCTTTCCAGGAAACAGGCACTAAATTGCCTTCTTTCCTGACGAGAGGCCGGGTCAATCTATCATCTGAATTCACATAAGTATGACCAAATCTGCCTTTAATACAGAGTGCTCCATTATTGGGCGATTCATCTACAGATTCCATTCTTATCAATTTGTTGTTCTTGATATAGGCTTTAAGCTGACAGCCTGTACCGCAGTTGCTGCAGGTAGTTCTGCCCTGGGAATCAGCTTCCCATTTTCTTATGTTATGGAATTCCTGTTTGGGTGTTAGAGCGCCCGTGGGGCAGAGCTCAAAGCACTGTCCGTCCCCATCGCATTCTGAAAATCCTCTTTCACCCAGTCCGGCAGTGGTAAATATATTTTCGCCGCGATCTCCCAGACCAAGAATGCCCTTTTCCTGTATTTCATCACAGGCTTTAACACATCTCTGACACATGATACATTTGGATTCATCATAATCCATCACGGGTGAAGTGGAGTCTATCTTGGGCGGGGAGGGTTCTGCCGGTGAGAACATCCTTTCCTGCTGACCAAATGGCAGTTTAATCCCCATCCTGTCGATATAGGGAGCAAAAGGGTTTAATATGGCAAGTGCTATAAATGAACTGCCGTACAAACCTACCAGATGACCCCCAAATGTCAGCACGGCCAAAAATGCCCCAAATAGATACATACCCATATCGGTAGCCGGTGTTGTCTGGGGCTCGGTGGCCATATAGAAAGCCAGGAATATAACACTTCCCGCAAAGACGTGAAAGGCAATCCTCAAAACTATGGGACTGCCGGTGGCAGCTCCGATCAAAACGCTGAGAACCGTCATGCTGAGCAGATAGCTCAGGGTCAGTTTCCACTTGAGTTTGATCCAGAGAGCCAGCAGCACACCTGAAACTATTACAAGCAGACCGGATGCTCCACCTATCCAGCCATGTGCTTTCCACAGAAACAAACTCTCTGCTATGCTGAGATTTTCAGTGCCGTAAAAACCCATGACTTCTGCGAACTCCATGGAGGCTACAAAACCTTCGCCTGAGAGCATATTGTACTGGAGATGTTCGGGATAGAAAAGCTGTCCTGAAGTCAGAGGATCCGGCAAAAACCACATAAATGTTATCAGCAGAAGTACTAAAGCCTTGGCTCCAGCAGCTGGATTGATTATTTTTCGACCAAAATATTTCTCCTGTCCCCATTTAAAGCCAATCATCGTAACAGCAGAAATTATGGCGGTTATATAGTAGGGAGAAAGCTCCCCCACACATAAACCCACAATCATTCCGGCGACAAGGGGAGAATAAAAACTTCTATAGGTCGTTTCCCCCAGCCTTGATAGGTCCTGTTCTTCCAGAACTTTAATTATAAAATGTGCTAAAACGGCTGTTACAACGGCGGTCAGAATATTAAATAATGCCCTTTCCCCAATGGCAATAATAGCGGCTATGGCAGGAATACACATAGCCACAAATGTGCGCAGCATAACCTGGTCCTCTGACAGTCCTGAATGTTTTTCAGGCTGCAGACGTCCTGGTTTGTTCTGCGCACCACCCTGTTTGCTGGCCATTAATGAATACCCCCTTGATTTAATTTATTTTTGATAGTCTTGCTGACAGATCAAATAATTGTGATTATGATAACTTTCACTAGTTAAAATAACATAAATCTGCCCTTCATGCAAGGTTGAATAATGCAGCAATAAGATTAATAATGTGATTAAATTAACGATCTCTCTTATTAAATATTCTTGATAAAGAGAAAATCTCCTGCTAACACAGGAGATATTTTGCGATTTTTTTCGGGCGATCTATCGAAGCAGATCGGGTAGAATTCTATATGAGAAAGAACTGCAGTCATCCAGAGCTGTGCCATCTAGGGCTGTGATAGATCCAGTTCCAGCTCCCTGACAGCCGCCTCAAATCCTCTGTCTATAAGCAGCTCGTAATTATCGAAATCCAGGCCGCTGAAACCGTCAAGATCAGGCTGGATGAGAATATCCACTTCAGGATCGGCCTGCATGGCCCTGCGCATGATATTAAAAACTCTGTTGCCGTACTCTATCATTCCCTCCGGTCTGCCGGTAAAGCTGAAATTTCCGGCCACATCGACAGCTATGATGCAGTCCATCCCGGCCCTCTGCAGGGGAGCAACGGGAAGATTATCGACCATCCCTCCGTCTGCTAAAAGCAGACCCTGGTATTCTACAGGGGCAAAGAGGATGGGAACGGAAGCCGAAGCGGCAAGCAGCCGGGCAAGAGGCCCCTCACTGTAGCTTACAGCCTCTCCTGAATCTATATCCGTCACAGTCACGCTGAATTTCAGAGGGAGGTCTTCTATTCTCTCTGTCCGCACAAAATCAGCCAGCTCCTCTTCCACTCTCTCTATAGAAAAGAAACCCAGATCATTCAGTGTGGGAAAGATGAAATCGCTCCACTGCAGTTTGGAGATGATCTCCTGCATCTCTGCCGGGCTGTAACCTTCGGCATAGAGAGCTCCCACTATGGCACCGGCACTGGTCCCCGAGATCATATCGACCTCAATCCCCTCCGAATCCAGGACCTCAAGAGCACCGATGTGAGCAAGACCCCAGGCCCCACCACCGCTCAATACCAGCCCAATGCTCTCACATTCCCTTTCGGGGATCGACCTCCCGGCTGCAGCCGGCGTGAGCGGAGGACCATGATAAATTGATAACAGGATCAGCACTGCAGCAAGAGATATCGTCGTTAAAAACTTAACTTTGTTCTTCATGATATCAGCTCTCCAATCCAGATATTTAGCCGCTGAGCTGCTCCTCAAGGGGAAGTGTGCTCATTATCTCCTGGCTGTCCGGGGTGTCAAAATCGAGCTCTTCAAGATGATCAATTAAATCTGCATAATGCAGCCTATCCTGCCAGAAAAGCTCAACCTCCCCGAGTGTATCAGCCCCCAGACCCACCACCATCTCATACTGCTGCAAAAACCTCTGTTTCTCTTCATCCCAGAGCAGTTCATTGCCGGCCTCATAGAGCAGAGAATCCATATTGTAGGGTATGAAAGCACTGGAGAATCTGAGCAGAGTCCTCTTCACAGGTCCCGGGCTGTAAAGAACATTCTGAAGATATTTGAAGTCACGGTAGGAACTCAGTGTTGTGGAACGTCCCCGGTTGAAATCATAGATCTCATCAAGATGTTCCTGAAAAAAGCCGAGGATGGCCTCGGGCATGCCCCCCTCAAATTCCATCATCAGATAGGGATTTACGGCCCGGGGACTTATGCCCAGATGATGTTTGAGCAAAAATGAATCCATTTCATTTTCCAGCTTCTTATGGACTGTAAAGTTCCGGGAACGTGCTAGCACAAAGGGATGCAGATAACGGTCGACCAGAAAATGACTGAGATATCCGCAGAGAAAGGCGCTGAGACAGCCTCCCGGACGATGGGTTCTGCCGTATTTAACCACATGCTCGAAAGCAGTTCTCAACCCGTTATAATGCATTCTTTTGCCCAGCACCGGGCCCCGCCAGGGTGTGGATATATTGTAAAAGAAAAGATCAGGCCCCTGGCATCCCATGATAAATGCTTCCATATTTTCCTCCACAGTCCTGTAGAGAGCATCGCTGCCGCCGGCAGCTATCATCTCTTCACCTGCAAGTACATGTGTCCAGAAATCGGGCAATTTCGTTCACCACTTTCATATGATGTATGCTACTGCTGTTTGATTGTTACGGTCCTGCGCAAAAATTCATTCTCCAGAAAAGATCGCAGCTCCACATTTATATACTCACTTTCCAGATCGGGCAGAATATAAACTATGGTACCTGTTCCATCGGGTATAACCCGCATCGAGCTGTCATGGATCAGCTGCTCTTCGCTCAGCATGAAATTATGGGCGGTGATATTGGTGAGGATGTTCCCTTCACCTATAGAAACAACCTCACTGACATCGACTCTGACTCTCTGATGAGATGTGTCGGGATCGAAAGGCCTGTGAGCATTTATGGCCACAAGCGTGAAATTATCATTGAGCTGAAGAATCTCATCCATGGAAAGTGTCTCACCCCTGTAAGCTTCCAGCAGCTCCAGATCATCCTCACTGTAATAAGTCTCTGCAGCCTCAGGCTTCCTGTCGGCAAAAAACATGGTCATATCCGTCCATTGATCTTCTCCGTAGAGCTCGTTCAGGCTGGTCTCACTTAAAGCATAGACCTCACCGTAGAAATCAAAGCGATAATCCTCCCAGCCCGCCAGATAATCGCTTTCGGCCAGAACTGCTTCACCGCCGGCCATCGCGCCTGCCAGAGCCAGGCAAAAAACAAAAACCACAAAAATTGTACTGCCTTTTCTAAAATCCACTGCCAGCATAAAATTTCTCCTTCCCTTTCTAATTGTGCCTCCATGGCTGGATGATTGGCTGTATCTGCTATAATATATTATAGACCAATAACTGTTATGCTTTCAACTGTCACTTTAACAGGCTATAATCAGCGGGAAAGACAGCTGCTGTCAGGATCAAAAAATCTCCAGCGTTTATCCCTGTATTCTTCCGCATAATCGATATTGATTCTCCTGGCCCGCTCAACTTTCCCTCTTTTTTCGTCATTCTCACTGAAGAATATCTCATCGGTCTCGGTCAGATCGAGACCGCTTAATCTGCGATCAATCTTTAGAGCTTGGCAGAGCCTGCCGGGACCGCTGCCCAGGTCAGTTCTGCCAGGCCCGGAAATCTGTCGGTTTTTCTTCATCTGCACCAGACCTCTGACAGGTTCTGCCGCTCTGATAAGCACAGCATGAGGTCTTTTCGGCCCGGCAGCCACAACATTGAAACAGCAGTGAATACCGTAGATAAGATATACATAGCTGTGGCCTCCGGCACGGTACATGGGCTCAGTCCTCTCCGTCCTGCCGCTGGAATGAGCGTGGCTGGCCTTATCCTCCGGTCCGCAGTAAGCCTCTGTCTCCACCACGCGCATTATAAGCTCCATGTCATCTACACGCCTGATCAGATGATATCCTATCAGCTCTTCGGCCAGTGTGACCGCATCCTGTAAATAAAAATCTCTGTCAGGTTTCACCTCTGCTATCACCCTGTTCCGAAATTATTCAGTTGCCGAGCATAATATCTCTGGCCTTACCGCGATACTCTTCCATCAGATTATTCAGGTCTTCATCAATTGCCAGATCATCTACATCTGCCGGAATGAGCTCCGCAGACATGGAGGGAGTTTCACCGCTCAGATCGACCAGAACACGCCCCAGATATTTGCCATATTCATGGGCCTGTACTATGAGAGTATCTCCCACCCATTTGCCTTCAGGCAGACGATCATGGCTGTGGCCATCCACAAAGATATCTATCCCTTCCACCGCTTCAACTACTCTGACCGATGTGTTCTCACCGGATAGACCAACATGGCCTAAAGCCACTATGAGATCGACACCCCTATCCTGCAGTATCTCAGTATACTTTCCGGCAGCAGCCACCATATCAGTAAATTCCAGGCCCCTTATATTGGCGGGGTGGGTTGTGCTGACAGTATCCGGTGTGGCCAGACCTATCACACCCACCTCAAAATCACCCATGTCCTTTATAACATAGGGGGCAAAAAGCAGCTCTCCGTCTCTGCTTACATTTGCCGCCACCAGATCAAACTCCATCATCTCCTCAAGTTCTAAAAGCCTCTCATAACCGAAATTGAAATCGTGATTTCCCGGCACCATCACATCGTAGCCCGCTCTGTTCATGCCTGCTACGGTGCTCTCTCCCTGGAGCAGATTAGTGATAGGTCTCCCGTGTATAGTATCACCGGCATCCATCACCAGCACATGTTCATGCTCGGCCCTGTGCCGGGAGATAAGCCCTGAAATTCCGGGCAGGCCCAGAAGTCCCTCACCCACCTCTATTCTGCCGTGCAGATCGTTGCTGTGCAGGATGACAAGCTCGCCTGTTACCGCTTCTGCCGGCAGGATAAATCCGGCTCCCACAATCACCAGTACCAGCAGAATTATAATAGTATTTTTCATCTTCATCGGCATTCAGCCCCCCTCATTTTAGCTGGAAAAAATTATATCTATATTATACTACGGGGCTGAATTTAAAGCAAGTAAATTATC
>CAYXAK010000076.1:0-8616 GCA_964462585.1 uncultured Halanaerobiaceae bacterium | reverse complement strand
CTTCCCGTTGATTGCATCAGCTGAAAAGCATTATAGCGCAGAGCCTGCTGCAGATAGCCCTGCCCGCGCAGAAAAACATCAAAATCGCTCCAAAAATCCTCCAGAAATTTTTTCTGATCATTTTTCAGGCTGGCAGAGCCCCTGTCCGCTCCCTGTTTGACGTCAATTACCACCTTCTTCTTGAGCCTATCAGGTGCAGCATCCTTCGAGGTGGCAAAAGAGGCAAATTTTTTCAGGCGATATTTCTCACCCTGGGTGGCAGATATTTTAAAATCCTCAACTATCTCATCTTCGATGACAAAATGATCCCTTTTAACCGTAGTATTTTCAGGAGTTTCGAGTTGATTCATCACAGCACCGGCAATCTGTATCTCACTGCTGGTGGTATTCTGCACCATATAACAGCGGCCATTGGCAAAACCCGTGCCGGTTACCTCCATTACCTTATCCCGGCGAAAGTGATGATGATTTTTCACATCACCGTCTATAGCGCTCTCCACCCTGATCTCACCGGTAAAATTGACAGGCTTAAACCTGTAATCGATCAGGGCCAGGTCTTTATGGGTAAAGGAGATAAGCCTTTCAATATCGACCTCGATTTTTTTGCCACCCGGGCCCTGCCAGACAAAGCTGCGTGAGAGCAGACCTGTGCGCATATCCAATACGCGCCTGTATTCATCTGTGCTGCCTTCCAGGAGATCAAGCTTCTCCTCTCCTAAAAAGAGATTTATCTTTGTCCAGTCCATGAGATTGACTATAGTCTGACTGTATTTGGGAAGTTTGGGGGCCTCTTCCCCGTAGACTATCTCCTCGGAATCATAGATCCCGTTTATGTAAAAACCCGGTGTGGTGGTATCGGCCGGCCCCGAATAATCTTCTTCCAGCGTACCTCTTAAACCCAGATAACCATTGCCTATAGAAAAAATGGCCTCATTGTGGTGATTGTCATCCACAGAAAATTCTTCTTCTATTATTCTCCAGGGATGAACAGCAAATTGGTGTTCCTTTTCCAGTTTCTTTTCATGAAAGCTTCGCAATATCCTTGTCAACCTCCCTAATATTGCTTTTTACCCCCCGCCAACTAGAGGAAAGATGCTGACGTTGCTGCCAGATGATACACTGCTCTCCCTCTCAGCATGTTTTCCATCTACGAGTATCACCTGAACTTCCTCATCAGGAATGGAGTAAAAATTTAGTATATCAGCAATGCTGTCGACTCTGTCCTTACCTATGGTATTTCCTTTTCTTATATTGTCGGGGCTGTATTTCTCCAGTCCCCCGTAAAGATTTACGATTATCTCACCGGCTTCTTCAGACATACTTTCAGACATCATGTCCTCCACCTCCTGGCAGCAGCCCGGAAAACTTCTCGAGATCAAGCTCAGAGAGTTTATCCGGCAGGGGAAACCCTCTTTTATCCCATCCACGTTTTTGGTAATAACTGTCCAGCATTTTCTTTTCATTTACTATTACTTCAGCCGCCGGCCCACTCCCTTTTTCCTGCTTAAATCTGAGCGGAAGTGAGTCATCCCGGCGTCTGAATCCGGCGGCAAGATTGTACAGCCTCTCTAAATTCCAGATTCTCCGCCCTATTTTCATAAATTCACCTTCGCTGAGATCAGCCCCTGTTACAGCATTTAACATCTCCCTGTAAAAACCCTCAGCAAGAGCAAAAAGAGTGAATTTACATACAATGAGTGAGTCCAGTATTGCATTTAAGTTCTGCTGATGCACAACCAGAGGGGCTTTATCGTCTTCACTGAAGCGGTCAACGTTCTCTGGAATACCCAGCAGCTCCCAGGTCATCATATTGGCCCGCTGGTGACATGCCCCTCTATTGGATGTTATATAACCGAGAGCCTGCCCTTTCATTCCCCGGGGGTCAAATGCCGGAATATCAAGCCCTTTCACCTGCATAGAAAGCTCAGAAGCTCCATATTCAGACGCAAACCTGAGTGACCCCTCTGCCAGCTCATCCCCTATTCCCTCTCTAAAGGCGATCAATTCGATATATTCATCTATCTTCTCCCTGGAGCCGAAACTCAGGGGAGAATCGATATAACCTTTATCTGACATCTCTATATAACAGCTCAAAACTGAACCGGTTGAGATGGTATCAAGACCCAGCTCATCGCATAATTGATTTAATTCTGTGACAAAATCAGGATCACTTAAACCCAGATTTGCACCAAGAAGACCCAGAGACTCGAACTCCGGACTGGACTTTTCTTCTTCACCCCCGGTTATATTTCTGGAACAGGTTATAGGACAATTATAACAGCTGGAGGAGGTAGAAGGCAATTTTCGGGCGATATTCTCCCCGGAAATCCTATCGGCCAGATCGAACTGTGTCTTTTGAAAATTGTGGGTGGGCAGAACTCCTGCCTCGTTGATCAAATTCATGAGCATGGCTGTGCCCAGTTCCCGCAGCCTGCCCTCTGTGAGTGAACTGTCCTCGAGCCAGGCCCGGGATTTCTTTTTGACTGAATCAACCTCCTTTTCATCGGCAATACCCGGTTTTTTATCGCCTCTGACGGAGATAGCCTTAATATTTTTGCTGCCCAGAACCGCACCAAGACCACCCCGGCCCAGTGTGCCATTTTTCCCCACGGCAACGGAGGCAAATCTCACCTCATTCTCACCGGCAGGACCTATGGAAAGATGTCGATAATCGGAAGCTTTTTCCTGCAGCGATCTCCAGGTGGATGTGGTGCTCTTCTCTCTGAGTTCAGAACAGGGTATTATCTTCACATCATTCTCATAGATCTCAATTCTGTGCAGTTCATCACAGCTGCCCCTGATAATGAGGGCATCAAAACCGGCTTTTTTCAGAGCCGGACCCCAGTGTCCGCCGGCATTGGAATCAAAGATGGTGCCGGTTAGCGGAGATTTAGATATCATGGCCATCCTGCCCGTAGTCGGAACTACTGTGGCAGTGAGAGGTCCCACAGCAGCCACCAGTATATTTTCAGGAGATAGTGGATCAACATCGGGGTTTAACCTCTCCGCCAGAATATAGTCACCCAGCCCGCGCCCGCCTAAAAAATTAAGCTCTGCCCTGCCGGGCAGATTTTCAATCTCAGCTGATCTTTCCCGCAGATCTATTTTGAGTGCTTTTCCCATCCAGCCGTCCATAATTACCACCTCGATTTAATCATTCAGTGCTCCGTAATACTGCCCCGCAGAATATCAAGTCCGTGAGGGATTATATCGATAACGCTCTCAAGGCACTGTTCGACAGCCTCAGGCTTTCCGGGAAGATTGACTATCAAACAGTCCCCCTTAATGCCGGCCTTAGCCCGGGAAAGATAGGTTAATTCTGTGAATTTAGAGGTATCAGCTCTCATTTTTTCCGGCAGACCCGGCACTTCCTTTTCAATGACCTCGGATGTGGCCTCAGGGGTGATATCCCGGGGAGCAAAGCCTGTGCCTCCAGAGGTAAAGATGATCTCCACATCATCTATTTCACTGAGTTCGTTCAGCTCTTTTACAATCCTGTCATAATCGTCAGGGATTATCCTGTATTCTTTAATCTCTCCTCCACCTTCTCCAACAAAATTTTCAATCACCGGGCCGCTGGCATCCTCTCTTTCGCCGCTGGAACTTTTATCGCTCATTATGAGTATGGCTGCATTCATGCTCTCACTCCTTAAAGTAGAGGTCATCACCAGGGCGAACTTTGCCTCCGGCTATGACCGAAGCAAATACACCCTGTTCCGGCATTATGCAGCTGCCTGTCTTGCGGGCAATCTCACAGCCGGAATGGCATTCTTTGCCAATCTGGGTGATCTCCAGGAGAACTTCCTCACCGATTTTAATTCTTCGGCCGGGTTTAAGTTCATGGAGTTTTATGCCCCTTGTGGCTATATTCTCGGCAAAATCCCCAAAACCCAGGGCTAAATCATCACCATCGAGCTCATCCTTCATGAGAAGTATGCTCTCCTCGGCCAGAAGGCTTATCTGCCTGTGCCAGTCACCGGCATGGGCATCACCTTTGATCCCGTGATCCACGGCCAGCTCGATTTCCGGGACGGGTTTTTTGCGGGTGCCTTTTTCCTGGCTCATGCAAACTGCCACAACCTCACCTATTTTCTCCCGATCGGTTCTGATAAATTCTCCGGACTCCCCTCCGGTCTTTTCCATGAGTCTTATATCTTTAATCTCCATCTCTCTATCCACAGCTTTGCACATATCATATACCGTCAGAGCAGCCAGTGAGACACCGTGCAGTGCCTCCATCTCAACTCCCGTGCGGGCGGATGTCCTGACACTGCATTCTATTTCGATACTGTCAGGTTTATTAATTTCAAAATCCAGCTCAACACCGCTGAGAGGTATCTGATGGCAGAGAGGCACAGCTTCAGCGGTCTTCTTGGCGGCCATAATCCCGGCCAGTCGGGCCGTCTCCAGAACAGGGCCTTTATCTATCTCCATATTTTCAATTCTGGAGAGAGTTTCCCGCTTCATTTTGATCTTTCCCTTCGCCCTGGCCTGGCGATAGGATATGTCCTTTTCACTGATATCTACCATATTTATCCTGCCCTTTTCATCCATATGGGTAAAACTTTTTTCTGTCAAAGGTCTAACCTCCTATCTGAGACATATTTCTGTCATTACAACCCGGCTGAAAGTCATTCTCCGCCGGTTTTTTCAGGGCAGAACCCTGCAGTGCATCTCTGATTTTACGGGGGGATTTAAGCTTTCCACCTTCATATAGGGAAATCTCATTCTCACGGGCCAGACAGGGCCGGATATTGCCATCAGCTGTCAGCCTCAGTCTGTTGCAGTTCCCACAAATATTGTGGCTAACAGGTGATATGAAACCGATCACAGCCTCACTGTTATCCAGCCAGAAGTTTTGAGCGGGCCCCTTTCCTCTGATGTCAGCAGGTTTAAGTTCATGTTTGTTTTCAACCCGGGTTTTTATCTCCGCCAGGGATATCCGATATTCAGAATCAGCATCATAACCTGATTCTGCTGAAGCTTCTTCGGTAAAGGGCATATATTCTATAAATCTCAGATTAAGATTTTTGTTGCCGGCAAACTGCACAAAATCCTCAATCTCATCATCATTCAACTCTTTTTTGACAACGGTATTTATTTTAAGGGGGTTGAGCCCGGCATTTCTCGCCCCTTCTATACCTTCCAGCACCCGGGATAAGCCGTCAACTCCCGTGATCTCCGCAAATTTTTTCTCCTGCAGAGTATCGAGGCTGATATTGACCCGGTCAAGTCCGGCCTCTGCCAACTCTTCAGCCTTCTCCTCCAGGAGATATCCGTTGCTGGTCATGGTTATCTCCCTGCAGCCCTCTATATCATCCATGCTATCAATCAAATTTTCCACACCCAGCCTCACCAGGGGTTCTCCTCCCGTGATGCGGAAGGTGGTTATGCCTTCGCTGACTGCGATGCGGACAACCTCCAGTATATCCTCATAGCTCATGATCTCATCCTTTGGTTTACACTCAACTCCCTCAGATGGCATACAGTAACTGCAGCGAAAATTGCAGCGGTCAGTGATTGAGATTCTCATATAATCAATCTCTCTATCGCCGGCGGCATTAATCGTCAATTTCATCACCTCTTTCTGAAGGAGTATAACTGCGCTCCAATCCGGTATCATCAAGCAGATAACCACCCATCTCCTGCAGCCTTTTTTTGAAGCTGTGGGAGGAGATCACCTCTTTGAGGGCTGTCACTCTCCTGTCACCGCTGAGATCCGCCGGATATATCAGTTCAAATCTCTCCGTAAATAAAGATTTAAAACTCAGCTCGAAAGCGCGGGCAGCAGCCTTGATGCCCAGAGTAACATCGGCAGCACCGCTGGCCACAGCCTGGGCAACGGCAGCATGTGTATACTCCTCTTTATTATATCCTTTGATATCGCCCGGTTCAATACCCTGACGGGAGAGATGATAATCCAGGAGGATTCTGGTCCCTGCTCCTCGCTGTCTGTTTATAAAGGTGTGATCGGATCTGGAGAGCTGGGATAGATTTTCTATTTCAGAGAGCGATGAATCCTCTCTGAAAATGAAGCCCTGTCTGCGCCAGGCCAGAGTTATCAGATTATAATCATCCTCAGTTACCTCAGCCAGATAGGGAATATTGTATTCGCCAGTCCCGGGATCAAGAAGATGTGCTGCCGCAATATCGGCCTCTCCCCTCAAAAGAGCATGTATGCCTGCCTGACTTCCCCGTGACTGCAGCTTAAGCTGGCCGAAGTTATCCTTTTGCGCCAGCAGTTCTCTCAGCTCCTCCAGGGCAGGATCATTGCTGCCCAGCAAAAGCAGGCTGTTTTCAACATCTTTTCTGGAGGTGAGCGGGATTATCTCTGCCGCCTCCCCGGAGAAAAGCCCCTCCTTTTCCGGGGGTATTTTAAGATAGCCATCGGCCTGCAGGAGTGATTTCATCGCTGCCGAACCCCTTCTCCTGGGGGCGGCAATCAGCTCATCCTCCTGGCGCAAATTCACCCTGATAAATTCCAGCACACCGGGTGTTGAGCTGATCTTTCTTTTGATGCGGACATTCCAGCTCTCAATCTCCTCAGGCTCACTGCCGCTCAATTTTAAAAGTGCGGGTTTTAAAAACAGATCATAATCCAGCAGACAGGAAAGAGGATAACCCGGCAGGCCTACTACCGGCGTGGAGTCAATCTCGCCCAGCAGAACCGGCTTTCCGGGCATAATATCCACACCGTGCACCCATATCTCACCCATTTTATCTATAATATCAGCTGTATAATCTCTGGAGCCCGCAGAGGATCCGGCAATCACAGCCACCAGATCACTCTGTCTGACAGCCTTCTGCAGCTCATCCTCTATCTTCTCCGGATTGTCAGGAATGATAGAATGCCTTTCAACCAAAGCCCCTGCCTTTCTGCTCCCGGCGGTTATCATGGCAGAATTGAAATCCACAGTCTCACCCCGGCCAGGCTCCTGGTGGGGAGGAACGATTTCATCGCCGGTGGGAATAACGCTCAATTCGGGCTTTTTGATGACCTTTACTTCCAGCACACCTGCTTCGAGGAGAGCCCCGACATGATGGGGTGTTATCCTCTCCCGGGTTGTGAGCAACTGATCACCCTTTAATACACTCTCACCGATTGAGCGCAGATTGTGCCAGGGCGGTACACTGCTGAATATTCTGATGCTGTTTTCATCGATCTGCTCTACATCCTCAACTTTGATGACGGCGTTGAACTCCTCCGGCACCGCACTGCCTGTGTTAACTTCAACTGCCTGCTCGGGAACAGCAAATGTTAGGGGATTGCGCTCATTGACCCCCTCAGTGTCCTCGGCCCTGAGGGCATATCCATCCATGGCGGCAGCATAAAAATGAGGAGCGGACCTTCTGGCCCTGACGGGCTCTGCACTGATTCTTCCCGCCGCATTTTCAGCGGGAATTCTCTCAGCCTTTAGTTCCCGGCCCTCGAGCATATTGAACCAGATATTTCGAGCTTCGGACAGTGTCTTCTTGTCAAGATATATATTTCTCTCATTCACCGGCATGGCTATCCGCCCTCCCCAGAGCTAAAAGTCCGGCTTCAGAATCCAGGGGATAAACTCTGACCGGGCTTCCCCTGGCAAGCCCTTCACAGCCCGCAGAAATATGTATAAAGCCCTGAGCCTCAACGAGAGTTGTGATCAAATTGGATTTGCCCGGTATCGGAGCAACTTTTTTGACACCGATCTCCTCCCCGGTTAAAAGCACTTCCTCATCGTTGATGAATCTGACCGGAATAAACTCATCTTTTCCCCTGGCAGAGGGTATCCTGGTTTTAAGTGAGCCCAATTTGGCCTGTGATTTGAGCTCTTCAGGTTCAGCCGGGGCAATCCCCCGCATTACATTGATGAGATCGGGAAGCACAATACAGCTGACCACCCAGGCGGAGGCCGGATTGCCCGGAAGACCCAGCACCGGTGTATTGGAAACCCTGCCCAGTATAGTCGGTTTGCCCGGTTTCACCGCCAGACCATGAAGCAGAACTCCCGGCTCTCCCAGTTCCTCGATAACATCTATCGTAAAATCCCGGGTTCCCACAGAGCTTCCCCCGGATATTACAATAATATCCCTGTCGAGATTTTCCTCTATCTTATTCCGCAATCTCTCCGGCTCATCTTCGACGATGACACTTTCACCTATAGTTCCTCCCCATTTCTCATAGAGCGCAGAGAGTGCTGGAGTATTGATATCTCTTATCTCTCCGGCCTTTTTGTCAGCCTCTGGAGGAACTATTTCATCACCTGTGGAGAGAAGGGCAATATCAGGCTTTTGAAATACCCCGACTTTCACCATGCCCAGGCCGGCCATAGCCCCTATATCCTGAGCTCTTATTCTCTGCCCGGCTGATAAAAGCTCTTCTCCTCCTTTGACATCATCGCCCTGTTTTATAACATTCTGGCCCGGGGCAAGATCGTCATAGACCTCAATACGGGATGGGGAAATTCTATCGGTGTTCTCCACCATCACACAGCAATCAGCCCCATCGGGCAGCATCGCACCGGTCGCTATCCAGGCGGCTTCGCCCTGAGTCAGAGAAAATTTAGCCTCCTCTCCCATTTTAACCTCTTTTTCAACATGGAAGTAAGCAGGATGGGTCTCACTGGCACCATGAGT
>CAYXAK010000075.1:2846-8639 GCA_964462585.1 uncultured Halanaerobiaceae bacterium | reverse complement strand
TATCGTCTGGAGATAAAAAAAGGGACTGATCTGAAAGAAGAGGTGGAAGAGGGCCTATATGAGTTTATGGATGAGGAGAGAGAGGCGAGAATATTCAGCGATCTGGATGAGATAGCTTCTGCAGGTGGCCTTAAGCGTTATGAGATTGCCAGCTATGCCCGAAGCGGTTATCGTTCACAGCATAACCTCCATTACTGGAGATATAATGATTATCTGGGTTTCGGCCCGGCCGCTCACGGACTGTGGCAGGGCAGGAGGATAAAAAATCTCCCCTCACTTTCCCGCTATATAGACTCTATCTCCCGGGGAGAGCTGCCCCCGGGGGAGGTTGAAATGCTGGAACTGGAAGATAGAATTTCTGAGTTTATGATCATGGGATTGAGATTATGCCGGGGTATAGAGGAGGAAAGATTTCAGAGCCGCTTTGGCCGCCGTCCTGAATATTATTTTTCCGGGATTATCGATGAGCTGAGAAAGGAAGGTCTTCTGGCCCGTGATGGGGGCAGAATTTTTCTCACGGAGAGGGGCATGAAGCTCGGCAATTACGTCTTCAGGCAGTTTTTACTTTAAACGCTCTCCACCTTGACAAAATATAAAGTATATGGTATTTTTATTTATGGTTGTTAGCACTCGAAGCAGGTGAGTGCTAAAAAGGAGGGGAGTGTGATGTATGAAAGAATAGAGGGCAGGAAGAAAGATGTTCTTCTGGCAATAATAGAAGAGCATATATTGACTGCAGAACCAGTGGGATCCAGGACACTGGCCCGTAAGTATGATCTGGGCTTCAGTCCGGCTACTATCAGAAATGAAATGGCAGATCTGGAGGAGATGGGTCTGGTTGAACAGCCCCATACTTCAGCGGGCAGAGTGCCTTCAGACAGGGGATACCGGTTTTATGTCGACAATCTCCTGCAGCAGGAGCTGGAAAAACCCAGATCCCTGACTGCCTATCTGCAGGAATTATCCCGAAAAAAATCGGGAATTGAGGATATAATGTCCGGTATGGTGAGGATGCTGTCCCAGATGACACAGTATACCGCCCTTATGAGTGAGCCGGGTTTTTCCGCCAGTGCCATATCCCGACTGGAGCTGTTTCTGGTCAATAAAAGGCGGCTTCTTCTTGTTCTGATTACAGATACAGGTCTGGTGACAAATAAAGTAATACCACTTAAAAAGGAGCTCGATGAAGATCAGCTTGAGGATCTAAAGAAGGTCCTCACCCGGCGCATAGTCGATAAGCAGCTGGATGAAATAGATGAAGATTTTCTTTCCAGCCTGGAGAATGAGCTGAAGAGAAGGCTGGATTATACAGGTGAGATAATTTCCATACTGCAGGAAGAGCTGGGCAGAGTGCTGAGCCATGATGAGATGAAGATATACCTTGAGGGGACCAATTACATTCTCGAGCAGCCGGAGTTTAACGATATAACCAGTCTCAAAAAGATCATCAGGGTTCTCGATCGCGAGGAGGACCTCAGGCGGCTTCTGCAGGGGCTGGAGGATGAACTGGAGGTCAAGATAGGTCAGGAGATACACCTGGAGGAGATGCAGAACTGCAGCCTGGTATATGCAACCTACAGACTCTCCGATGATGCCAAGGGCAAGCTGGGCATTTTGGGGCCAACCAGGATGGAATACGATCAGGCTATATCTGCTGTGGATCTGGCCTCGGAGCTGCTGAGTCAGATAATTTCAAATGCAGGCAGGTGATTGAAAATGAGCGAAGAGAAAACAGAAAAATATGCCGGTGGTGAACAATCTGAAGCTGCTGTACAGGATAAGATTGAGAGCGATAATTTCGATGCACCCGGCTATGAGGAGATCGTCACCATGAAGCCGGAGGAGATAAAGGATGAATTCGATCGGATGGTGGAGATTATAGAGAAGCTGAGAGGTGAGAGCAGCAAATTCCAGGAAAAATTCAAGCGCTCTCAGGCTGACTTTGCCAATTATCGGCGGCGGGTCAAAGAAGATAAGAAAGGCCTGGCCGTCAAATATAAATGTGAGGTAATTGATGCCCTGCTGCCTGTGCTGGATAATTTCGAGCGTGCTCTGGAATCCAGTGACAGAGATGATGAATTCAGCCGGGGTGTGGAGATGATCTACAGGCAGTTTAAGGATTCTCTTAAAAAAGAAGGTGTTGAGGAGATAGAAGCTGAAGGTGAAGAGTTTGATCACGAATATCATGAAGCTGTGGAGCAGGTAGAAGCTGGTGAGAGTGAAGAGGGAACTGTAGTGGAAGAGGTGCAGACAGGCTACAGGCTGGACGACAGGGTTATCCGGCCCGCACTTGTGAAAGTTGCCCGTTAAATAAACCCTGCTTATAAAACTACTCTATAGAAAATATTATAAACTGTTAAGGAGGATGGATATATATGGGTAAAATTCTCGGCATCGATCTCGGCACAACAAATTCCTGTATGGCCATTATGGAAGGTGGAGAACCGACCGTAATCCCCAATCGTGAGGGAGAGAGGACCACTCCTTCTGTGGTGGCATATAATGAGAAAGGTGAGAGGATTGTCGGTGAACACGCCAAAAGACAGGCTATCACAAATGCCGATCAGACGGTTAAATCCATAAAACGAAAAATGGGCACAGATCACAGCGTTTCGCTCAATGATAAGGATTATACTCCCCAGGAAATTTCCGCCATGGTTCTCCAGAAGATGAAAAAGGATGCGGAAGAATATGTGGGAGAGGAGATAGAAGAGGCTGTCATAACCGTTCCGGCTTATTTCACCGACAGTCAGCGACAGGCCACCAAGGATGCCGGAAAGATTGCCGGCTTCGATGTCAAGAGGATAATCAACGAACCAACCGCTGCCTCGCTGGCCTACGGCCTCGACGATGATGAGGATAAAACGATATTCGTCTATGACCTCGGTGGAGGAACCTTCGATGTATCTATACTGGAGATCGGAGATGGCGTTTTTGAGGTAATAGCCACCAGCGGCAACAACACGCTGGGGGGAGATGACTTCGATGAGAGAATTATAGATTATGTGGCAGACAGGTTTGAGAAAGAACACGGTATAGATCTGCGCGAGGATAAGATGACACTGCAGCGCCTCAAGGATGCTGCAGAACAGGCCAAGATCGAGCTTTCCAGCATGAAAGAGACCAATATCAATCTGCCCTTCATTACCCAGACCGAAGAAGGACCACTGCATCTGGATGAGGATATCACCAGGGCTAAATTCAACGAATTGACCGAGGACCTGGTTGAAGATACCATGGGACCTGCCCGCAGGGCCATGGATGATGCTGATGTAAGCCCGGGAGAGATCGATGAGGTGATTCTGGTAGGTGGTTCGACCAGAATACCTGCCGTACAGGATGCGGTGGAGGACTTCATAGGCCGTGAACCTCACCGCGGCATAAACCCCGACGAGGTAGTCGCCGTGGGAGCAGCAATACAGGCCGGAGTTCTCTCAGGTGAGGTAGATGATCTGGTACTCCTGGATGTAACACCGCTATCTCTTGGAATCGAAACACTTGGCGGCAAATTCACAAGGCTGATTGAGCGCAACACCACCATACCGACATCAGAGAGCAAGGTCTTCACCACTGCCGAGGACAATCAGACCACAGTCGATGTACATGTCCTCCAGGGCGAAAGAAAGCTGGCCCAGCACAACCAGACACTGGGCAGATTTCAGCTGACCGGAATACCACCAGCCCCCCGGGGCACACCCCAGATTGAGGTAACATTTGACATAGATGAAAATGGTATTGTTCAGGTCTCAGCAGAGGATAAAGGCACCGGTAAATCCGAGGATATAACTATTGAATCGACAGACGGTCTCTCCGAAGAGGAGATCGAGGAGATGGTGAAAGAGGCCGAACGCCATGCTGAGGAAGATGAGAAGAAAGTTGAGAGGATCGAGACCCGCAATGAGGCCGACGCCCTGGTACACTCCGTGGAGAAAACACTGGATGAAGCCGGCGATGAAGTCGATGAGAGCATCAGGAACAAGGTGGAGACGGCCAAGGAAGAGCTGGAAGAGGTGCTGGAAGAAAACGAGGATGATATTGACCTCATCCAGGAGAAGATGGACGAACTGAATGAAGTTCTGGCCGACCTCAGCAGCGAGCTGTACAGCCAGCAGCAGGCAGGCCAGCAGCCCGGAGGTCCAGGAGGACCGCAGGGACCCGGTCCTGAAGGCACACAGGCCGGTCCTCAGGCTGGAGGCAGTGGAGCTGATGATGACACCATAGATGTGGACTATGAAGAAGTGGATGAGGATGATGAGCGCGAAGAATAGATTTAGTTTCGAACAATATCAGCAGAAGAGGGCAGTATTTCGCTGTTCTCTTCTGTTATTTGTTATATACAGGATGGTGATGATATATGGCAGCAAACAGCAATAAAGATTATTATGAAGTCCTGGGCGTTGACCGTGATGCCGACCAGGATGAGATAAAGAAGGCTTACCGCAAACTGGCCAAAGAGTATCACCCCGACCGAAGTGATGATCCCGATGCCGGGGAAAAGTTCAAGGAGATATCAGAGGCCTATGATATATTGAGCGATCCGGAGAAGCGAGAAAAATATGATCGCTACGGCCATGCTGGTATCAACCAGGATGACTTCTCCTTCAACTTCGAAGATTTTGGCGGCGGGGATTTTGGCGGCATGAATGTGGAAGATATCTTCAGCATGTTCTTCGGAGATCGACGCCATCCCGGAGGCCGCAGCCGCTCTTCCCGTCAGTCCAGAAGAAGGCGGGGCAGTGATCTGGAATACCGCCTGGAGATAGATTTCGAAGAAGCCGTTTTCGGCACCGAAAAGGAGATCACGATTCCCAGGGAGGTAACCTGTGAAGAATGCGATGGCAGTGGAGCCGAGCCGGGCAGCAGCAGTCGCACCTGCCCCAAATGCAATGGCCAGGGACGGATAAGGGTTACACAGCGCACCCCCTTCGGCCAGATGGCTCAGGCCAAAGTCTGCGATCGTTGTGGTGGTGATGGTGAGATCATAGATGATCCCTGCAGCGAGTGCGGGGGTTCGGGCAAACAGAAAGAGAGGAGCACTCTGACAGTCAATATTCCGGCCGGTGTTGAAGATGGCAACCAGCTGCGCATGTCAGGAAAAGGCCAGGCCGGTGAGAAAGGTGGGCCTGCCGGAGATCTCTATATAATAATCAAAGTTAGAGATCACGAGATCTTCGAGAGACGCGGAGATGATATCCACTGTGAGGTCCCCATAAATTTTGTGCAGGCAGCTCTGGGGGATACGATCGAGGTCCCCTCCGTTGAGGGCAAGGTCAAATTTCAGATTCCGGAGGGCACCCAGCCGGGTGATGCACTGAGGCTGCGCAATAAGGGTGTTCCCCATCTTCGAGGTTCCGGGCGGGGAGATCAATACATTCATATCAAGGTAGTCATACCCCGTTCTCTCGATGAAGAGCAGAAGGAGCTTCTCAAGGAGTTTGCCGAGATAAGCGGAGAGGAGATAAATCCTGAAGGCAAGAGCTTCTTCCGCCGTGTAAAAGATGCCTTTGGAGGATAATTTTGATGAGAGAAAATCAGATTAAATATATTCTCAAACTGCCTTCCGGTGCAGAGGATCTGGGCGAGATGATCATGCACGGTGTTTTCAGCGATGGTTTTGTCGTCGAAGATCTGCCGGAAGGCAGTGTTTTATTTACGGGTTATGAGATGGCCGACACTGATGAAAAATCCCGGCTCTGGAATGAACTGCAGTCTGAGCTGGAGAGCTGCAGTGAGGAAATTTTGCGTTTCGGTGGATATCTTTTGCGCAGGGAAAAGGAAGAAAAACTGGACTGG
>CAYXAK010000075.1:0-2746 GCA_964462585.1 uncultured Halanaerobiaceae bacterium | reverse complement strand
GGGTGATTTTTGCATCCACTCCAGGAAAAACGAAGCTGACTGGAGATCTTTCACAGTCAGAAAAGCAGGTGATAGATAATGAAACTGAAGAGATTTTTTCTGCCGGCAGAAGCAGATGTGAGGCTCGATGATTTTGACAGATTGACACTGGGAGAAGATCTCTATAATCACATAATCAAGAGCATGAGGATGCGTGAAGGAGAAAGACTGCTGCTGCTCGACGGCAGGGGATTTAAAGGAGAGGCCAGCATAGAGAATGTCGACAGAGATGGGAGCAGAGTTGAGGTGAATATTATCTCGGTGGAAGAAGCCGGGGGTGAGCCTGAGAGCAGAGTCTATCTGGCCCAGGCACTGGCCAAAAAAAATAAGATGGAGACTGTCTGGCAGAAGGCCACCGAGATTGGAGCTGCCGGTTTTTATCCCTTTACCTGCCGGCATACCGTTGTCAGTTTAAACGATAAAAAGGAGAAAAAGAGGTTGAACCGCTGGCGCCGGATCATCAGAGAGGCAGCCCGGCAGTCAGAGCGGGGCCTGAGACCTGAGCTGAATTCGCTGCAGGAATTCCCGGAAATTGTGGAAATTTGTGGGCAGTTTGACCTGGTTCTGCTGGCCAGGGCCAGACAGGCCGGCTGCAGCATCCGCAGTCTCAGTGAGAGAAATGTGCTGGAGAAGGCCAGCAGAATTCTTATCACGGTGGGGCCTGAAGGTGGATTCAGCGATGAGGAGATAGCAGAGCTGCTGGAGAACGATAACTGCTATGATATCTCAATGGGCCCCAGGATACTGAGAACGGAGACTGCAGGACCTCTTCTGACGGGGTTTATACTGCACGAACTGGGTGAGATGGAATGAGTGAACTGGAAAGAATAGATTCTGCCGGAAAGCCGGAGGTGGCCATATATAATCTGGGCTGTAAGGTCAATCAGTATGAAGCTGAGGCTCTGGCCCAGGATTTCAGAGGAAGCGGCTATAGAGTGGTCGATTTCTCCCGGAAGGCCGACATCTATATAATCAACAGCTGTGCCGTCACCACTTCAGCTGCCAGCAAATCCCGCAAAGTTGCCCGCAGAGCTAAACGCAGAGGTGGTGAGCAATCTGTTGTAATTATGGCCGGATGTTACAGTCAGGTCTCTCCGGAGGAAGTTCAAGAAATTGAGGAGATAGATCATATTATAGGCAGTGAAAAAAAAGATGAGCTGGTCGATATAGTGGGTGATATCTCCCGGGAGGAGGACTGGCTGGCCGAAAGATCTGCCTATGAAGATATGGACTCCTTCCCCCGCTTCAGTCTGGAGAGGGTTAAAAGCCGCACAAGGGCCAATATTAAGATACAGGATGGCTGTGATCAGTTCTGCAGTTACTGCATAATCCCCTATGCCCGGGGACGCAAAAGGAGCAGATCCCCCGATAGGGTTGTGGAGGAAGTTTGCGATCTCATAGAACGGGGTGTAAAGGAATTTGTGCTCACAGGTATCCACCTCGGCGCCTATGGTGAAGATTTTGCCGGTGATGATGATCATCTCACACGCCTTTTGCAAAGACTTCTGGCCCTGGAGGGTAATTTCAGACTGCGCCTGAGCTCCATAGAGGTAAATGAGATAACGGAGGGGCTTGTGGAGTTAATGGGTGAGAATGACAGGCTCTGTTCACATCTGCATCTGCCCCTGCAGAGCGGCAGTGATGAGATTTTAAAGAGGATGAACCGGCCTTATACCATTCTTGATTTTAAAGAACAGGTCAGCAGTGTGAGAGAAGAAATACCTGAAATTGCCATCAGCACCGATGTTATGGTCGGTTTTCCCGGTGAGACAGATGAGGATTTTGATCGCACACTCCAGCTGGTCCGGGATATTGGTTTCAGTAGAATGCATGTTTTCAGCTATTCTCGCCGTGAAGGCACCAGGGCAGCCGGAATGGAAGATCAAATAGAGGATAGTGTAAAAAAGGCAAGATCTGAAGAGCTGCGGAAGCTGGCCCGAAAGCTGCAGGCAGCCTATGAGGAAAAATTTCTGCAGAGAGAGCTGGAAGTGCTCCTGGAAAGCCGCAGAGATGATGGCAGCTTTGCCGGCTACAGCCAGAATTATATCAGAGTTAAAGTCGAATCCTCACAGGAATTGGACAACACCTTCCAGAATGTTAAGTTAAAGGAGATAAAAAGGGGGTCTGAAAATCCAGCCGTACTGGTGTGAAGGCGAATTATCTGTGAAAAATTCAGAAAGGGGGAAGAATATGACTGGAGATTGTATTTTCTGCAGCATCGCCGGGGAGGAGATGGATGCTGACATTGTCTACCAGGATGAGAGGATTTTGGCTTTCGAGGATGCAAATCCCCAGGCACCGGTTCATATACTTGTCATACCCAGAAAACATATTGAATCACTGCATCAGGTGTCTGAGGGGGATTTTGAACTGATAGGAAAAATTCACAGAGTCATACAGAAGCTTGCCGCAGAGAGAGATATTGCCGACAGCGGTTACAGAGTCGTCAATAACTGCGGTGAGCAGGGCGGTCAGACTGTGGATCATCTTCACTTCCACCTGCTGGGGGGAAGGGCCTTCTCCTGGCCGCCAGGATGATTTTCAGACTCTCCCATTTTTGCCGCCTGTTCTTAAGGCGGCTTTTTTTATTGGCCGGAATGAGGAGTATTGAGGTTGGAGATAAGATGTGTTAGAATTAAATTATACAATAGTTTTAAATTAATAAAAATATTTCCTTGATGAAAAAGAGGGGATTTAAATGTCATTC
>CAYXAK010000074.1:0-8870 GCA_964462585.1 uncultured Halanaerobiaceae bacterium | reverse complement strand
AACCAGCCCACTGCAAAGACAATCAAAGCCAGCAGCAGATTGAGCGCATAATGCTGGATCATGGAGAGTATGTACTGAGTATCCATACAGAAACCCCCTTAGAGATATTTCACTCATTGCTCTTTCACTTATTATACCATATACTTCCACCAATAAAAACAACAAAGAGGGACGACCTGCAGGCTGGCTGCAGATCGTCCCTCCATATCTTCTGACTGCTGATGAAAGCTGCCGTTAATCAGTTCAACTTTTTCAGGCTTTAAGAACTGCTTATCCTCTCAACCTCTATCGATGCGGGCACACCGTTGAGTTCATATTCACTGCCATCTTCCAGCTCCTCAACAGAATTTATTTCATCGGCAAGTGTCTCCTCACTGATATAATCGATAAACTGCTCAACAGCCTCCTCGATTTCCTCTTCACTGGCATAGGTTATCCTTATGCGATCGAGAACATCGAAATCGTGCTCCTTGCGCAGCCTCTGCACGCGGGAGATAAACTCCCGGGCATAACCTTCTGCTCTGAGGTCGGGAGTGAGCTCTGTCTCCAGGATGATAAATTCATTATCATCCATGCCGATGGAATAACCCTCACGGCTGCTGATATTTATTATGACTTCTTCTGCGGTGAAGCTGAATTCTTCACCATCAAGGTCCACGGTTAGCTCTTCCCCGGCCTCCAGCTTTCCTGCCGTCTCGGCTGCATCCATATCGGCCAGTTTGCCGGCAAAGACCTTAACCTTATCCCGGAGCTGTGGACCTACCACTTCAAAGTTGGGCTTTATCTCGTATTCCATGAACTGTCCGGGATCAGAGGTGAACTGAACCTCTTTCACATTGAGCTCCTCTTTGAGCAGGGGAATTAAGTCCTCTATATTATCCTCATAGTCGGCCGAGACCAGCACACGGGATATGGGCTGTCTGACCTTGAGCTCCTCCGCCTCGCGGGCGGCCCGGCCCATGGTGACAAGGTCTCTCACCAGACCCATTCTCTCCTCCAGGGCCTTATCGATGAACTCGCTCTCAGACCGGGGATAATCCTGCAGATGGACCGATTCGGCCCCTGTCAGACTGCGATAGATATCCTCGGAAACAAAGGGAGCAAAAGGAGCTATGAGCCTGGCCAGACCTTCCAGCACCTCATAGGTTGTCTGATAGACGGATTTCTTATCCCTGTCCAGCTCATCCGCCCAGAAGCGCCGGCGGCAGCGGCGGATAAACCAGTTGGAAAGATCCTCATCTATGAAATCCTGGATTTCCCGCACAGCGTTCGTCAGGTGATACTCTTCCATATATTCCCCGACCTTCTCCACGGTGCTGTGATAGCGGGAGAGAACCCAGCGATCTATCCTGTTTCTGTCCTCGACCGGCACGGAGAACTCACGGGGATCGACATCATCGGTATTGGCATAGAGTTTGAAGAAATAATAGACATTCTTCAATGTGCGGTAGAACTTGCTGTCTATCTCCTGCATGCCCTCCTCATCAAATCTGGTCGGTGTCCAGGGCGGTGAAACCTGGAGCAGATACCAGCGCAGCACATCGGCACCGTATTTATCGAACATGTTGAAGGGATCGACTGTATTGCCCCTTGATTTGGACATCTTTTTGCCCTCGGCATCGAGGATGAGATCGTTTACCAGCACCCTCTTATAGGGCGAATCTCCGGTAATGAAGGAGGAGATTGCAATCAGTGAATAGAACCAGCCCCTGGTCTGATCTATACCCTCACAGATGAAATCGGCCGGAAACTGCTCCTCGAAGAGCTCCTCATTTTCAAAGGGGTAGTGGTACTGGGCAAAGGGCATGGCACCGCTGTCAAACCAGCAGTCGATGACCTCCTCTACCCGCTCCATCTCTCCCCCGCACTCGGAGCATTCCAGCTTGATCTCGTCCACATGGGGTCGGTGAAGTTCCACATCATCGGGAACTTCCTCATTAGCCTCTTGCTGCAGCTCTGCCACAGATCCGATCGAGGTCAGATTCCCGCAGTCACACTGCCAGATATTGAGGGGTGTTCCCCAGTAGCGATTGCGGGAGATGGTCCAGTCCTGGAGGTTTTCCAGCCAGTTGCCGAACCTCTTCTCACCAACAAAGTCGGGAAACCATTCCACACCATCGTTGTTTTCGATCAGACGATCTTTGATCCTGGTCATCTCGATATACCAGCTGCCCCGGGCATAGTAGAGCAGAGGAGTATCACAGCGCCAGCAATGGGGATAATTGTGATCGACCTTCTGGGAACGGACAAGCTTATCATTATCTATCAGCCATTCCACTATATCCTCGTTGGCGTCCATGACAAACTGACCTTCCCAGGGAGTGCTGGTATATTCACCATCGAGATCGACGGGCTGCAGAACCGGCAGATCGTATTTCTGGCCGGTTTTGTAGTCCTCCTCACCGAAGGCGGGAGCACTGTGAACGATACCGGTGCCATCCTCGGCTGTCACATAATCGCCCAGTGTGACATAAAAGGCGTCCTTATCGGAGCTAACCTCGACAAAGGGCATTATCTGCTCGTATTCTATACCCTCCAGCTCATGTCCATGGACTCTGTCCACAACTTCATAATCATCGACAAAGACCTCTTCGGCTCTATTCTCCTCGATATAATATAGATCACCCCGGTAGCGGGCTTTGAGATAGGTTTTGTCAGGATGCACCGTCAGCGTCACATTGGCGGCAAGTGTCCATGGTGTGGTGGTCCAGATGAGAAAGTATTCATCCTCATCCTTTCTCTTAACCCTGACATAGACACTGTTGCTGGTTATCTCTTCATAACCCTGGGCCACCTCGTGTGAGGCCAGCCCTGTCCCACAGCGGGCACAGTAGGGCAGTATCTTGTGACCCTCGTAGATGAAACCCTCCTGAAAGAACTGATCGAGAAGCCACCAGACGGTCTCGATATAATCGTTTTCCAGTGTGATATAGGGATTATCCAGATCGATCAGATAACCCATGCGTTCGGTCATCTCACGCCACTGTTCCTCATATTCAAAGACAGATTCCCGGCATTTTTCGTTGAACCTATCTATGCCGTAATCCTCAATCTCCTGCTTGCTGTTGAGATCAAGCTTTTTTTCCACCTCAATCTCCACCGGCAGGCCGTGTGTGTCCCAGCCTGCCTTGCGGCGGACCATATTTCCCTGCATGGTCTGATAGCGGCAGACAGTGTCCTTGAGCGTGCGGGCAATCACATGGTGTATGCCCGGGCGGCCGTTGGCGGTGGGCGGTCCTTCATAGAACACGTAGGTATCGCCATCTTTGCGCTGCTCGACACATTTTTCCAGCAGGTCCATCTCATTCCATTCATCGGCTATCTCTCTCTCTCGGTCACCGGGATTTTTGTCCGGCAGATCGGGAAAAACTGACATCGCGTGCAGATCACCTCTCCTGTAATGCTTTTTATTTGAAGGCAGAAATCAGGCAAAATAGTTTGTACAGAACAAATAAAAAAACCCGAGCCAGAATAAGGCTCAGGACGATTATAACCGCGGTACCACCCGAGTTTACAGCCGCAGAGGACGGCTGTCGCTCACTGCCGCTAACGCCGGCCTGCGCGGACAGCTACTGAACGGTAAATCGTCTTTCGCAGCCCGGGCTCGGAGGTGATATTCACCGGCAGAAAACTGGAGATCTTCCAGCTTACAGATCTCCTCTCTGGTGAGTATTCCTGCAGACTACTGGCCTCTTCACAGCCTTTTATGCTTTCATTTAAAATTTTAACAGAACTGTATTTCTGGTTACTCCTTAATGATAAAATATCGAAGTGTATTTGTCAAGAGATATCGGTCAGCAGCGCAGGCTCAGCCAGTCTTATTCCAGCTCATTCTTCTGCATCCACCTGCAGCTGCATCCTGTCGTTGAAGTAGGTTCTAATACCCAGCCTGACCAGCAGAAAAACTGTCAGTGTGACACTGCCCAGAATCCCCATCATGATAGCTATCTGATATCTTATGGCCAGCAGGGGATCCACACCTGATAGTATCTGACCTGTCATCATACCGGGCAGGAATATGATTCCCATTCCGATCATGGAGTTGATGGTGGGCAGAACAGCATTATAGAAGGCCTGGTTGGCCACACTGCGTGTGGCCTGAGTCGGTGAAGCTCCCAGCATCAAAGCATTTTCTATCCTGGCCGGATCCTTTTTGATCTCATTTACCAGATGTTCCACACCCAGTGAGATACCCGTCATGGAGTTGCCTATGATCATGCCTCCGATAGGTATAAAGTAGCGGGGATAGTACCAGGGATCAAGACCGATTACAGCCAGCAGAAAGAAGAACAGGCTGAAGATGGTGCCTGCTGCCATGGAAAAACCCACCGTCTTTTTCATATCAAAGGATAGTTTGGTGCTGACCCGGGCAAATATATTCTGAATGGCAAAGCCCTGCATCACCAGCAGTATCAGGAGTGTGATGGCCGGATGAGGTGCCTCAAAAATATACTCCAGGACAAAGCCTATCAGCACCAGCTGCAGTGTCATTCTGGTGGCGGCTATGAGCACCTGCTTTTCCCGGCCGATATTCTGGCTTTTCACGATTGCAACCAGGACCAGAACAAATACGTAGGCTATAATCAGCTGAATGAGCGGTATATCTATAACTGCTTCATTTGCTGCCTCCATGACTTTATTCTTCCCCCTTTACGCGGCCATCTTCAATTATAACCTGCTGCTGGGCTATATCTTCGGTCAGCTCGGGTGCATGTGTGACCATGATGATCTTGCTTCTGGCCTGGCGGGCCCGGTGTCCCAGAAAGTCCAGCAGATATTTCTCATTATCTATATCAAGTGATGCGGTGGGTTCATCGAGCAGCATCATCTCCGGCTCCAGCAGCATAAGCCGGGCCAGAGCCACCCGCTGCTTTTCGCCTCCCGAAAGCTCTTCACTGTCATCTTCCAGCTTTTTATCCAGGTTCATGAGATCCATAAGCTCCTGATAATCCTGATCACTGTAACCATCCTGGCGGGCAAATTCGGCCGCCTGCTCGAATTCACTGCGGATTGTATCCCCCAGCATTCTGGGATTCTGGGCCAGCATCTTGACCTTTTCTCTGAGCT
Organism: uncultured Halanaerobiaceae bacterium; assembly: GCA_964462585.1. Taxonomy (GTDB): domain Bacteria; phylum Bacillota; class Halanaerobiia; order Halanaerobiales; family Halarsenatibacteraceae; genus Halarsenatibacter. The sequence continues at coordinate 3,803 of CAYXAK010000074.1, read as the reverse complement.
CCAGAGGTGGATATGATTCTAGCTTCTTTCCTTTATAGTAGATAACACCTTCATCAGGTGAGATGAGGTTGGCCAGAAGCCTTAAAAGAGTCGTCTTACCTCCGCCGCTGGGACCGCTGAGCGCTGTCAGATCGCTCTCACCCAGCTGGAGGCTCTCGATATTCAGTATATCCTTATAGACGACATTCTCCAGCTCAAACAACATTATCACACTCCCGTTTTCTCTCTCTTTTCACATTTTTACCCTCTATGCCCTTTAAGCCGCTGGCAAAAAGCTGCACCCTGCTCTTTTCTTCCTCCACCACACCGTAAGCTCTGGCCCTCTTCACTGTTTTTCGGGCCCAGTTCTCATGGGGGCCTGTCTCATTCATCTTGTTTCCAGCGGGACTTTTTACCACCGCCCGGGAGCTTTCCAGAATCTGCCGGGCATCTTCATACTCCTCTTCGGTGACCGTCTGCAGAGCATTTACATATTTAATATGGGTGGGATGGATTACAATCTTGCCCACAAATCCACTGGCTCTATCGAGCCTGGTCTCCCTCAAAAGCCCCTCAACCTCGCTGTTTATAAGAGTCTTCTCCAGCTTTAAAAGTGTACCGAGATCATAATCTAACATCTCAGGTTCTATGCTCTCATCTCCATTAAAATATTCCCATACCGGACCGGATATGACGTATTCAGCTTCGATCCTGGTAAAATGATTCAAAATGTCGGCAATACAGGCGCGCACTTGCATGAGATCATAAGCTGGGCGGTCCATGCTCCTTCTCAGGCCAAACAGCGAGGAAAAATCTGTGGTCCCCACTTTGAGGTTGAGGATCATATTACGGTGGGGTTCCAGCAGTTCTTTCAGCTCAATCAGCTCCTGCTGACGCTTTTCAGTGTGGGCAATCTCCCTGCTCTCCAGGATGGGAAGACCGTAGAGATGTCCGGAAAATTCATCATTTAGCCATTGCAGATGCCGGAGATAACTGCAGCCCCTGTCTGTGTTGAACTTGGGAAAGACAAACCCGGCCAGAACATCGCTCATAAGCGGTGAAAGTCCGGCCGTGAAGCGCTTGAACTGCCCGGGACTTCTCACCCGGATAAAGATCAGAGGAAGATCTTCAATTGCCAGTCTCCCCTGAACGAGCTTCTCAGCCAGCGACTGCAGAATATCGTGGACATTCTCCTCGGCGCCGGCCACATTGTATGAAGGCAGAGCATCTTCAAAGTCCAGAACCAGAGAGGTAAGACCCGGAAATTTATCCTCAAGAACAATCTCTTCAGCGTCCCTGGATGCGGGCATATATAGAATTGCCCCCAGGCTGTACTGCAGAAATTCCCGGGACGAATTTATATTGAACTCCTCCGGTTCCCTGACAAAATCAAAGCCGCAATTATAGCCGTGATGTCTCATATAAATCCTCCTCAGTCCTCTTCACAGATAACTTCCCGATGGAGCTCCTTTGATTTTTCCCGGATCTCTTTCAGTACACCTTCACCGGCTTCTGTGAGAGAATAATACTTTCTCACCTTTCCCTCTATTACTCTCTCTTCCACCTCCAGCAGACCTTCATCTTCCATGCTGTGCAGGATTGGATAGAGAGTGCCGGCACTTATATCATAACCGTGACTTTTCAGCTCATCTATCATCCACAGGCCGAAGAAGGGTTCATCCCCGGCATGATAGAGTATATGAATCCTCATAAAGGCCAGAAAAACCCTGCGCAATACCCTGTTATCTTCCATATTATAACACCTCAACCGGCTGTTATATAACTTCAATATCGAGTTTCTATATTGATGATATCAAAAAAGATATCATAATGCAACAAAGTCTATAATATTAATCAGGTAAAATTCAACCGCTAAAATTTTCAGCCATCACTCTTCCAGATATTCTGCAACCCTGAGTGCAGCTTTGGCCCCTTCGGCAGCAGCAACTACAATCTGCTTATCCCTGACATCGGTAACATCGCCTGCTCCCCAGATGTTATCCTGGCTGGTTTTATTGTCCTCATCTATAATTATTTCCCCGCCTTCATTAAGATCAACCTCATCCCTGACAAAATTCGAATTGGGAACAAGTCCTATCTTCACGAAAACAGCATCAACCTCTATTTTCTGCAGGGTATCGTCTTTCAGGTTTTTTACCCGGGCTGAAGCAAGCTTTTCATCACCAATTAATCTGTCAAGGGATGATTCATATAGTATATCAATTCTGCGGCTGGATTTGACCTTATTGATAAGAACTTCTTCCCCGCCAAGTTCTTCGTGAATATCCAGAAGCAGCACATCGCAGTCCAGTTTGGCCAGTTCCAGTGCGGCCTCCATGCCGGAATTACCTCCACCTACAACGGCCACTCTCTGACCAGCATATTTATGACCATTACAGACCACACAGTGATGGACACCTCTATCCAAAAACTCCTTTTCTCCCTCTATATTTAACTTGCGATATCTGCTTCCAGAGGCAATTATTGTGGTTTTTGACTTAACTTCTTTATCCCCTTCACATCTGATCTGACTGAAATCATCTCCGCTTTCAATTTTTTTGACCCTCTCTCCCAGCCTTAAGGAAACATCATAATTTAAAATCTGCTCCCAGAAGGCTTCCATTAACTCAGCTCCTTCCACACTCCTGGCACCGGGAAAGTTTTCCACACTTCCTGCTCCCAGAGTCTGCCCTCCCATATGGGTGCCTATCAAAAGAGTATCCACTCCGGAGCGAACTGCATAGAGAGCGGCATTAACACCAGCCGGCCCCGCCCCGATCACTGTAAGTTCCGGGCGTTTTTGGGTGAACTCGACCTCAACATCCAGAATTTCATCGAGTTCTCCAGAGATATTTTTGGCCACAAGGTCATCATAATCTCCGATATGACGACCATCTATAAAGATCTGCGGAATACTCTCCTCTCCAGATGTTCTCTCCCGCATCTCCTCGTATATTTCGTCACTGGCAACATCGTATGCTGTATAAGCAAGATCTCTGCTTTCAAATATGGCTTTGACCTTCTTGCTGTAAGGTCTTGACGAAAGCACGTAGAGCTCAATTTCAGGCTGTCCGCTGCCTTCTGACATCAAATATCACCCTTTCCATATCATCTTGATGTGTCTGCTCCGTTACTTATAATCTTATCTACTGTTGATTCATCTCCTGCCTGAAACATCAAAAAGGGCCAGCCTTTTACAGCTGGCCCTGGATTTTTGTAAGTATCCATTTATATTTTTCTGGACATCACATTTTTTGAGATCAGGCCATGAGCTCCTCCACATCTTCCTCCACACCGCTGGTGGGGGCTATATCGAATTTCTCCACCAGCACATCGGTGACATTCTCGGAGAGGAAGGCAGGAAGCCTGGGTCCGAGCTTGATATCTTTGACACCGACAGCCAGGACACCGAGCAGCACAGCTATAGCCTTCTGTTCATACCAGGCTATGTCATAGGATATGGGCAGCTCATTGACATCATCTGCACCCACTGCTTCGGCCAGCTTTTTGGCTATGACCACAAGTGAATAGGTGTCATTGCACTGACCGGCATCGAGCACGCGGGGAATGCCGCCTATGTCGCCGAGATCGAGCTTGTTATAGCGGAACTTGGCACAGCCGGAGGTGAGTATGATGGCATCTTCCGGCAGCTCCTCGGCCACATCTGTGAAGTATTCTCTGTCATTGCGGCGCCCGTCACAGCCGCTCATGACTACAAATTTGCTGATATCGCCATTCTGAATGGCTTCCACCACATCGTCGGCTCTCTCGGTCAGTGAATTGTGGGCGAAGCCGGTCATGACGGTGCCGGATTCCAGCTCTTC
>CAYXAK010000073.1:0-8871 GCA_964462585.1 uncultured Halanaerobiaceae bacterium | reverse complement strand
CCATGCGCGCCCAACACGCCAGGCGACACGGGCTGCGCCCGCTCACCCTTCCGGGCCGCCTTCTCGAGCTGGCGACGCGCCTTATCAGCCGCGCTCTTCTTCACACGGCCAGCGCCCATCGCCGAAGCGGAGATCGCCGACAACTGCTCCGACGCCTGCAACCTCGGCAACTGGTCCGCACACGCGCGGATCAGACAGATCGGCGTGTCCAGCCACTGGCCCACCGGCCCGCCATAGAAGCGAGCCAACCGGGGAATCAGCTCGCCCCAGTCGACGCGCCCTCCGCCGCCGCTGCGGGCTCCCGCCCGGAGGGCGCCTGCGCGAGCCCGCTCATGAAAGCCTCCACCAGCCGCGCCCGACGCAGGAACGGCATGGCAGCGACACGCTCCCGGTCCACATCAGGAAGGACGATGCAGGCGGCCTCCGTCATCGCCGACTCCGCCGCCTCGGCCGCAGCCTCGTCGAACACGTCGGCCGACTGGTACTGCTGCATCGCCGCGATCCGCGCAAGGTCACGCGGCCCGATCGTCTGCGGCGACGCCATCCACACGACGTCGCCATCGTCGATTCTGACGGGCCGCCGCTCACCCTCAACGGCGGTCAGGTCAAGCAGCGGCTCCGTCATCAGGCGCCCTCAGCGACCAGGCGGATCTCGTCGCCCTCGTCAGGCTGCAACGCGGTGAACTCGAGCTCCAACCCGGCAGGCTCGCCCTTGGAGAACTCGGCCTCCGGCTCGCCACTCTGGTAGCAGCGCGGCACCTCGAACTGCGCGTAACCATCCCGGTCATACGGTGACGCGCCGCGGGCGAGCAGCGCGAACTTCGCGGTGTTCGGCCCGCGGGTGAGGTCCAGCGACTTCTCGCCGGTGTCCTCCTCAACGTCGTTGCCAGTCAGCCACGCCCACGTCTCCGGCCGCATGTCATGCACCTGGACCGTGAACGTGACGCTCTCCTCGGTGCGGAACGCCTCCACCGGCAGCGTCGCCGACCCGCGGTACTCCTCGACGTCCTGGCCGAGCTCGACAGTCACACCGTCCTCGCCGACGTTCTCGGGAAAGCTCTTGCCAAGCAGCTCCCAGTCGCCCGCCGGGTCCTCACCGAGCCCCGGGAACGTCTCGCCCTCCGGCGCCAGGTAGACCTCAAGCGGCTGTGCGATCAGCTCTGCACGACTCATCAGTTACTCCTTCTCGCTGGCGAACCAGTCGCCGTAGACCTGCCATGTCGTCAGCACCAGCGGCCAGCCGGTGTCGCTCTCTTGCAGCTGGTTGGGGCCGCCGGACAGCGCGCACCAGCGCACCAGACCGTGGCTTGTGGACACGTCTTGGACGTTGTGAAGCAGGTTGCGGACCTGCCGGTCGACCTTCGAGGCCTCCCAATCCGAGTCGTGATAGACGCGCACATCCACCGTCGCGTCCACCGACGGGAGGAACCCGATCGTCAGGCTGCCGCCACCCGACGCGCGCACCAACGCGCCCGGCGGCTCGCCACGAAACGACGCGCCGTAGACGGGGACGCCTAGCTGCGCGTCCAGAATCTCAACGACAGCGGCGACCGGATCGCTCATTCGACACGGCTCCTAATCCGATCCGCCAACTGCCCATACTGATCGTCCGCGGCGCGGCGCTTCGCGTTATCGCCCGGCACGAACGCCGTGCCGACCTCCCAAAAGAGCTCGTACCACGGGTCGCCGGCAGGCCCTGGGAACAAGCCCCAACGGCCCGTCGGAGGATCACCCGACGCCGCCTCCGACTCGATGTTCGCGATCGACCCTGACCGGCCCGCTGCGGCCTGGCGGGCGCACGCCTCCGTCGTCTCGTCGATCGCCTCCACCGCAGCGTCCCGCACCTTGCGGGCGATCTCCTGGCCGCGCCACTCCTTGATACGGGCAGTCACGACACAGCCCTTACCGCAGCGTCCAGATGGCTGCGCTCCACGGCGACGTACTCGACGGTGCGGTCCCGCAGCAGCAGCTCGTCGCCACGCTGGTCCGTCACCGACACGACCCGATCGCCCTCTTTGAGGTCGGCGTCGCGGGCGACGATGATGTGCTCGTCCGCGACGACCACCGACCGGTCATCCGAGATGGCCTCACGGCCCGACTGCGCCCACCAGTAGGCAGGCTCGCCGTCGAGGACCGTCTCGACTTCCGTGCCGCCGCCGTACGGGTCGGAGCCGTTCTCCGACTCCCGCTCCGTCGTCACCCGCATGCGAAGCGCGTGCCTCACAGCTGGTCCTTGAACCAGAACTCGTCCTTGAAGCGGCCCGTCTCTGGCAGCAGATAGCCCTCCATCTGCACCGTGCCGACGCCGGCCTTGCCGACCGCCCGACGGATCGTCTTCGCCTCATCCGACGTCGCGAAGATCCCTTCGGTCTTCGCGCCCGAGTACCGGTAGTTGCCGACCTGCTCGGACTCGTGACCCAACGGGTTCACCAGAGCCCGATGCACCATCGACGCGACCGCCGGCTTCACCGCCGCAGGCGGATCCTCGAGGTCGTCGTCGGCGATCTGCCGTGCCAGCGCTGACGCGTCCTGCAGCAGCGCGTCAGCGTGCTGCGGGTCGACGTCGTAGCCGAGCCGCGCCTCAAGCTCGTCGACCGACAGCAGAAGATCAGGCACCGAACCGCTCCTTCAGCTCGGCCTTGGTCAGCGCCTCGGCCTCGCTGCGGTCCATGCCCTCCGACACGGCAAAGTCGACCCAGCCGGCCTTCAACGCCGTCTCGTCAGGCCGCGTCGCAGCGCCCGCGTCCGACTGCTCGGGCGAGCGGATCTGCCAGCCCGCAGCCTTGTACGCCTTCTCGCTGTGGTCGGGGACGACGCGGCGTCGCCCGGCCGAGTGGTAGAGCACAGGCATTACGGGTCTCCTCTCACCCACATGAGCGCCGGCTCGCCGTACTTGACGACGGCGTGTAGCCGGTGGTTGCCGTTCGACAGTCGGTTCGGTGACACGCTGATCGGCTGCCGGTAGTGGCGGTCCGGGTCCCAGTCGCCGTCGCGCATCCGGCGGGCGAACTCGTCGACCCTCGAACGCACGAGCCGGGGCTGGCGGCTGCGGGCGAGCCACGCCCGAGCGTCGTCAGGCGTGACCCGCCGCAGCACCGGCCCGTCCACTAGACAGCGGTGTCGAGCTTGTAGAACCGCTTGACGTCCGGCGCCGTGTCGTCACTGTCAACCACGGCAGCCGACCCGGCGAACGTCGACACCACGCTGGTGTCCGACAGGATGTCCGGGCTGTACTGGAAGATGTGACGCACCCCGAGGCCCTGGCTGGTCGCCGTGCTCGAGTCGGTCGCGCCGCGAGGCTCGACCGGCGTGCGGTTCGCCATCGCGAAGCCCGACCGGTGATAGGCCACGGCGGTGCCGGAGTCGAGGCCGTTGGACTCGACGACGGTGAACCCGGCGATGTTGCCGAGCACCGCGTTGCGCAGCGCACCGTCGGTGTCGGGAACCTCACGGTTCACCAGCACCTTGAGGATGCGGCTGGCGATCTCCGGCGAGACGGCGAGGTACCGGTCACCCGGCGGCACGTTGTTGTTCCCGAGGAACTCGCGCGCCCCGTAGATCTTGTCGAGCGTGTCGTCGGTGTCCTCCGACGAGGCGAACGACGCGTCCGCAGACTGGTCGTTCATGACGGTGGTGAGGGTGTCCTCGGCGCCAGTGGCCACCGCGGCGACCTGCACGCGGGTCACCTGACGTGCGAACGACTCGATGTCGAGCGACAGCTCCTCGTCACTGACCCGCTTGCCGTGGTACAGGTGCGACAGCGTCACGTTGACGGGGATTTCGTCGATGTCGTCGTAGGTGATTGAGTCACCGGGCGACGACTGGGTACGGGCGGTGCCGGGCTGCGGCACGCGGACAGTGATCGTGTCCCCGTTGTGGCCGGCGAACTCGCCGCCAGGGATCATCGACACGGTGCGAGGCAGCACCAGCTCACGAACGAGCAGTTCGATCGCGACACTGGAGATGCCCTGTGCGGTCAGGAATGCCATCGGCTAGTCCTCCATCAGATCAGAGACCGCCACGCATCACGCTGTCGGCGATCTTCTTCGGGTCAGGCTGTGGTCCGCTGTCCGACGCGCCGGGCCGCAACCGCTCACGAGGAGTGCGCTGCGGGCTTTCCGACTGCTGCGTCTCGCCAAGCAGCTCGAGGATCTCGTCGGCCTGCGACTCGAGTTCCTCCTGCGTTTCGCCGGTGAGGAACTTCATCGCCTTCTTCGGCACGCCCTTCTCGGTGGCAACCTCGAAGCGAAGCGCCTTCGCTTCGGCCTGCTGGGCGCGCTTCTCTGCCTCGGATGCCTTGTCGGCGAGCTTCTGTTGCTCCGACTTGTTGGCTTCCTCGAGCTCGTCGAGACGCTTGGCCTTGTCCGCGTTCGCCTTGGCCTGCTGCTCGTGCTTGCGGGCCAGCGCCTTCCACTTCTCGAACTCGGCCTTGTAGTCAGGCTCGCCAGCGTCCTCGGCGCCCGTGTCGGGCTGCGTCGGCTGCTCGGCCTGCTCCGCCTGCTCGGTCTGCTCGACGTCGTCTTGCCGTTCATCGGACATGCGGTTGCCTCCCGTGTCGGGATCCACGACCGCCCCATGTCGGGACGGAAACCTCTAAGAGCCCTCCTCGAGGGCGCGTTCGCGCTGCTCGGCGAGCGCGCGACGATAGGCACGCTCGGGGTGCCGCTTGCCCTTCGCGTACTTGTCGTAGAGCTCCTTGAGCTCTTGCTGGCTCGGCGACAAGTACCGCTCGCGCGAGAAGATCGGTTCGGCTTCACACTGGCAGTGGTCGTGCGCTTCGAACGCGACCGTCGCGCGGCTGTAGACACCACCACGCGCGGAGAGCATCGCGCAGAACGCGCACGGCTCCGGTCCGACGACGCGCTGCCAACCCTTGTTGAACGGGTCCTCGTCTTCCATGCGCGTGATCGTCTCGCGTCCGCCCTCGCGAACCAGGCGTTCCGACGCGCCGGTGGTCGCTTGCAACGCCATCTTCGACGCCTCGTCGGCTGACCGGCCCGCCTTGATCGCCTTGAGCGGGACGATGCGCGCGCGATAACCGACGGATTGCTCGACGCGGCTGCCGTCGAGGTCGAAGTAGGGCTTGACGTTGATGGAGCCTGGCCCGGCGACTTCGCGGAACGCTTTGTAGTAGGCGGCGCCTTCCTGGGCGGACTCGCGCTTGTAGTCAGCCAGCATATCCTTGAGTGCCGCTACGACGCGCGCTTCTGAAGCCAAGATCTCGTTGATGTCGTACTCGGTGCGCCAAACCCTGATGATGTCGCGCTTGAGCCGAGCGCCGATCGCAAGCTGCTTCTTCCGATGGTCCTCGGTGAGCTTGCGGCCTTCGGCGCTCATTCGAAGTTGCTCGCCTGCCGCTGGAACTCCTGCTCCATCTGCGCGATCGGGTCCATCTGCTCGGAGATCTCAACCCACGACTCGACCTCTTGCTGCGACGCGCCGAGCGCCTCCGCGAACCGGTCCCACATCGCGCGTGCCGGGATGCCAAGCGACTCGACGGCCTTGCCGAGCGCGTCCGCGGTCTGCGACAGCGAACGGCCCTCCATGTCGCGCCAGCGCACCCACGCCTGCGGCGACACGGCCAACCCAGACATCGCGCCGGCAAGCTGCATCACCTGCTCGTGTGACTCGCCCATCATCGTCTGATGCTCGGCGATCTTGCGGTTGTGGCTGTCGCGGGCAGCGACCAGCGCCTCCGCCGACAGGTTCGCCATCTGCCCGAGCATCTCGTGGACCGGCGTCTGCGACAGCGCCGCCATGTGCCGCAGCGACGCCTCACGCGACTCGATGTAGCCCGACAGGTCGGTCTGCTCGAACTCGCCGATCTTGACGTCGTCGGGGTCGTCCTCGAACGTCCACAGCCGCTGCGCCGACGCGCGCAACGCCTGCTCCTCCGACTCGGCAAGCCACCCGATGATGTACCGCTGACGGTGCGCCCCGTAGTGCTGCGCCACCAGCAGACTGAACGTTGTGAGGTTGATTTGGTCCTGCAGCGGGATGTGCGGCTCGACCTGGCCGAGCACCTCACCGTCGATCTCGCCCTGGTCGCGGAACCGGACGACCGGCACCACGCCGACGCCGTGCTCCTGCGTGTTGACGACCTCGAGGTTGCCGAAGTCGTTGCGGCGCAGCCAGTAGACCGCCGTCGCGTCAAACAGCCGATAGAGGCCGTCGTCGCGTTCCTCGATCGCCCACTGCGGCCAGTCCTCGTCGGCGTCGTAGACGCACGTCATCTTCCGCGGAGACCGCGCGCGGATCACCGGCAGCGGATCGCCCGGCAGCACCACCGCGTAGCCGGCCCCGTAGGCGAGCGTCGACCGGTGCAACTCGACCTGCCGCGCGTCCATCCGATTCGCCTGCCACACGTCCCACACCGGCTCGTTGCCGTCAGCGCCCGGCTCGCGCAGCCCATCCACGTACATGGACTGGGCGGCAGCGTCAACGATGAACTTCAGCACGTTCACACGGCTGATCTCCGCCATCCGACGCACCTCGAGCGGCACGCCCGTCGGCAGCCAGTAGAACTGCTGATGGCCGCGCCAATAACGGTGGATCCGCTCGATGCGGTGCTGCTCACCGTTGCGGTAGTCAAGGAGGCTCGACGCCTGGTCGATCGCCTGACGATCGGATAGTGGCACCGTCCACCCCCTACGACGCGAACATCGCGCGTCCGGTCTTCTGCTTCTTGCGCTTGCCGCTTGCCAGGTACATGCGGCGAAGCATCCGCACGCCGATCACGCACACCGCAGCGTCGATCTTGCGTGGCGAGTCGTGCGACTCCTTGCCGATCGACTTCGCGTCGCGGTACGGGCGCCGTCGCGCGTTCGCGACGTGCCGCGCAACCCGCGAGTCACCGTCGTGGGTGAACTGGCCCTCGAGGATGTCGGCGTGGCACGCCTCTGCGGCCTTCGCGAAGTCATACCGGTACGACCTCATGTCCCACGCGATCGACTCTGGCGGCCGAGCCTTAGGCGCCGACCACATGCGCAGCTGGTCGCCGTGCTGCTGCGGCCAATGCGTCTTCGTGAAGCTCTCCCACTCCTGCACGTCCGCGAAGAACGCGGCGACGTAGTAGCGGTGGAACGCTTGCGCCACCGTCGCGTCAACGTCGGCAGCGTCAACCGTGTCATCTGGGTCGTTCGGGTCGGGCTCCCACACGCCAAGAGTGAAGACGTGCCCGTCGTCGACGCGGCAACCAATCAGCGCGGTCGCGTCACGCGACTTCGAGCCGTCGAAGAACATGACGATCTCGTCGCCGTCAGCGACCACCACCGACGCGTCCGCGAGACGGTTCCACTCCTCCGGCGCCAACCACGAGTCCTCCGCCGCGGTCGGCCAGTTTAAGTACTTGCGCTTGCTGTCGTCCACCCGCGCGCGCGGCGACCAGATGCGCTGCATCAACGGCCACACGTCAACGTCCGCTGACTCATCCGGCTCGCCCTGGAAGTGCGGCCGCTTCCAGTCGCAGTCGTCGTAGACCCACTCGAGCGCCGAGCGCAGCGACTCCGGGTCGCTCAAATCCGTGTCAGCCGGCGCCATCCGCGCGTCATACAGGATGCGCGTCTCCGAACGGACCCGCCCCTCCTCCTGGGCGAGCCACGCCTGGTACGTGTCCTCGGCGACCGAGTCGCGGCCCGGCACCCACGCGTTCGACGTCTCCAACATCCGCGACCCGGACTTGGCCAAGTTGTCCTGCAATGTGGCAGCCAAGTCATCGCCGCCGTTGTTCGGGCCCCAGTACTCCGTCTCGTCAGCGATCACGAACGAACCCTCGGCGCCCTCCGCAGCCGTCGCCGAGCTCGTGATGATCTCCAACGTGCCCTCGGGCAACTTGTAAAACTTCGTCTTGCCTGGGTCGAGCTGGTGCTCGCGGACGACCTCCGACCCTCGCGGCGCGAACGCGCGCACCATCCGCATCGTGTTCGCCGTCTGCGTCTCCGCCGTCGCGGCGATCTGCACCAGCGGCATGTCGACCGGCCGGCCACGCACCCCGCCCGGCGCGTCCGGGTCGAAGTCGTCAAGGCGCACGGGCGCGCAGAACTCGATGAGCGCTAGCACCGCCGCGAACGGAGACTTACCCGACCCCTTCGCCAGCCGGCGCACTCCATGATCGAACAGCCAGCGGCCGTCCTCGTCGAGCGCATACCACCACAGCAGAAAGCGAGCCTGACCGCGCGTGAACCGGAACGGCTTGCCGGCCCGCGGACCGTTCGGCTGGATCAACCACCGCTGCGCCCACTGACCCGCCAGATAACCAAGCGTCAAGTCGGGGACGCCCGCCGGCAGCGTCTCCGGCTTATCCGACGCGAGAACGGAAGTCATCAAGCGCAGCGACGTCAGCGTCCACCGAGCCGGACTGATCCCGCTCGATCTCCAACCGGACCCGGCGACGACCGCCCTCGGTCACCAGCAGATCCGACAGCCCCGACATGATCGTCTGCACCATGACGGCACGCGGCCGTTCCGCCTCGAGCTCGTCCGACAGCAGCTGGCACAACAGCCGAGCGTACTGCCAATCCGACGGCTCATACCAGCGAGCCTGCCCCGAATCGGCGAGCGACTCAAACAGGCTCCGCGCCTTCTCGTGCCACGTCTCGTCAGCGTCCGGCACCGCGACCGCACCGAAGACCTCGACCTTGTCGGTCTGCGCCTTCTCTGCCGCCGTCCGATGACCGTGCCGCTGATCGGATCGCTTGCCAACCGGTCCTCGGGAGCCCATGTCGGCCTCCAATCAGGCGGAACGCCGTGTCGGCGATCCGCCAGCCGGGACTTGGATACCTGGGACGCCAGGCCGACGCATTACCCACCGACCTTTAGACGTTTGTTCGACGGGGGGTGGCCAGGGTCGAACGCTGCCTAGACCAGGCGCAG
>CAYXAK010000072.1:6555-9067 GCA_964462585.1 uncultured Halanaerobiaceae bacterium | reverse complement strand
GGGTTTAAGTTCTCGATGCCGGAGATGATCTTTGCCATCTTATAGAGCGAGTTCTCTCCGCGTTCAGGGGCACTGCCGTGGCAGGATACACCATCGGTCTTGACTTTTATCTCCATCCGACCCCTGTGACCCCTGTAGATATTGAGATTGGTTGGTTCGGTGATGACGACGAGCTCGGGATCCAGAACACCTTCATTGATGATATATTCCCAGCACAGACCATCACAGTCCTCCTCCTGCACACTGCCCACAAAGTAAAGGCTGAATTCATCGTGCAGGCCTAAATCCTTGATCACTTTGCCGGCGTAGACCATGGAGACCATCGCCGCCTCCTGGTCTGTGGCACCGCGCCCGAAAATTATACCATCTTCCATCCTGCCCTCATAGGGATCCCACTCCCATTCATCGGGATTGCCGACACCAACTGTATCGATGTGGGCGTCATAGGCGATGACTCTATCTCCTGAGCCCACACGGCCGTGGATATTGCCCATCTCATCTATAAACACCTCATCAAAATCTACCTTCTCCATCTCCTCCTTTATGCGCTCGACCAGCTCACCCTCCTCACAGCTCTCGCTGGGAATGCTGATCATATCGCGCATAAATTTGATCATCTCATCTTCATATTGAGCCACTTCCTCTTTTATTCTTTCGGCCATTTTACTGTGATCCATCTGGAAAAAACCTCCTGATTGATATATTATCTGATCGATTTTTTCTGATTTATTTTCTGATTTTGATATATGATCCATACAGCAGCTATTAACCGCGGCCGCCCATGGTAAGTGTCATGACAGCCTTGGCAGTATGCAATCTGTTCTCTGCCTCATCATATACCACCGACTGATGGCCGTCTATCACTGAATCCTCGACCTCATTGCCCCTGTCAGCAGGGAGAGCATGCATATAGATAACATCATCGCCGGCCAGATCCATCATCTCCTCCGTGCATTTCCAGTCTTTATTGGCTTCCAGCAGTTCAGAGCCTTTTTCGTCATGGGGATCTGTCACCCAGTTACCCCAGTTTTTGGGGATTACCACATCTGCATCACGGTAGGCCTCTTCCATGTCATTTGTGACGGTGATCGAACCGTTATGTCTTTCTGCGCTTTCCTCGGCCCTCTCGATTACCCAGTCGGGAAGCTCAAAGCCTTCGGGATGGGCCAGTGTCACGTCCATACCGTAGCGGGGGAAGAGCTGGACCTGGGAAACAGGCACCGATATGGGCTTTTTGTGAGTGGTGGCATAGGCCCAGATGACCGATACCTTGAGGTTGCTCATATTTTCCTTCTTCTCCTCTATCGTCATCAGATCGGCAGTGGCCTGCATGGGATGGTAGAGATCACACTGCAGATTCATGACCGGAACCTCGGCATATTCGGCCAGTGTGGTGAGATAGTCATTGCCTATGCCCCAGTCACAGTTGCGGCAGGCCAGACCGTGACCGTAGCTGCCCAGTATGATGGCGGTATCCTTGGCCACCTCACCGTGAGATACCTGCATGGTTGAGGTGTCGAGAAAGTTGGCATGACCTCCCAGCTGGGCCAGGCCTGCCTCCATCGAGTTGCGGGTGCGTGTCGATTCCTCGAAGAACATCAAAAATGCCGTCTTGTTCTTGAGATATGGTGTCTCAACATCCATGGCAAATTTCTTTTTGAGATCGCGGGAGACCTCTATCAGGGTGTCGATCTCCTCTTTGGCCCAGTCATTCAGTGTTACAAAATCTTTGTTTTTGAATACCGTCTTCATCTCTTTACAGCCTCCTGTGTTGATTTGTTTTATCAGAAGAAATCTCTTTATCCTCTTTATCAGAAGTTGGGAGGAGTTATAGCCGAGACAAAAACAAGCTCCTCCTCACCTATGCTGTCAATCTTGTGGGGGACGCTGGCAACGTAATATATGCTGTCACCGGGTTCGAGCTCATGCTCAGCCTCACCTATCTCGATGCGCATCCTGCCCTGCAAAACCAGTGTGCACTCCTCTCCTCTGTGGGGGAGGGGACTTTCCACCGTCGATTCACCGGGTTCCAGCCTGACTTCGATCATCTCCATCTGCCGGTTGAGATCGGGGCTTATCAGCTCAACCTGTGAGCTGGATTCAGGATAGGATATCTTCTTGCGCTGATCCTTCCTGACCAGGGCATTCTGCTCCTCCTCCTCGGCCAGAAAATAGAAGATGGGAACGTTAAGGGCTTTGGAGATCTCCCTGAGAGCCGTTATCGAGGGCTCAGCCAGCCCCCTTTCCACCTGGCTTAAATAGCTCGAGGTCTTGCCTATCTCACCGGCCAGCTCCGAAAGACTCATATCCTGAGACTTTCTCATCTGTCTGATTCTCGCGCCCAGCTTGTCGTTTTCATTCATCTTCTCATGTGATTCCCCTCTGTTTGAATTTATCCCGCAGGTGGGCCAGGTCAGGCTCTACCTCCAGCGGTGCTGAAGCGGCCCTGCGGGCATTATCTATATCTTTCAGGCCATTGCCTGTGACCACATATCCGACGCTCTCTCCGGGG
>CAYXAK010000072.1:1671-6455 GCA_964462585.1 uncultured Halanaerobiaceae bacterium | reverse complement strand
CTCACTTCAAGCTCCTCGCCGCTGTGGAAGGACTCGGTTATGGGAGCACAGCCTTCAGCCTGCACACCCAGAAGCCGCGTCTCATCCTCGCTAAAACCTATCTCCTGCAGATCCCTGAGCGCCTTGCCGGCTCCGGCGATTGTGCAGCCATCTCCGACGGAAAAGACCAGCCAGTCAGGCATCCGGTAATCGAGCTGTTCGGCCATCTCCAGCACACAGGTCTTTTTGCCTTCGACCATATAGGGGTTGATGGCCGCATTGCGATTATACCATCCCCAGTGCTCAATGGCCTCAGCCGAAAGCTCATAGGCTTCCTCATAACTTCCCTGCACGGAGACAACCGTGGCCCCATAGATGAGAAGCTGGGCCAGCTTGCCGCCCGGGGCCCGGCCGGGAACGAAGATGACTGTCTCCATCTCACCTCCCAGTGAGGCCACATTTCCCGCCAGCGAGGAGGCAGCATTGCCGGTGGAAGAGCAGGCAACGGTGGTATTTCCCGCCTCCTGAGCCTTCACGGCGGCGATGGCCGAGGCCCTGTCCTTGAGAGAGCCGGTGGGATTGAGCCCGTCATCCTTGATAATTATGCTTTCAAGACCCAGCTCAGCGGCCAGCCCACGGGAGCGATAGAGCGGTGTGTGGCCCACACGCAGAAGCGGCCTCTCAGTCTCGGGCTCGACCGGCAGAAGGGGGCCATAGCGCCAGATGGACTGGCGGGGATCATCCCTCAGATCATCCCGGGACCAGTCTGACGCAATCCTCCCGTAATCGTATTTCACCTCCAGCAGCCCTCTCTCTCCACAGTCATCGCATAGATAGCGGTCAGGAAGGGGCTTATAGCTTTTTCCGCAGTCTGTGCATTCCAGCTCACTGACATACTTCATCTTCAGTTATTCTCCTCCATAAGGCCTGTTTTTCTGTTGAATTCTTCTATCAGCTCATCGATCTCATCGGCCATATCGTGCAGCCTTCCCCAGTAATTATCATAATCATACCACTGAGCATCGAGCTCTTCCACATCACGGCCCTGCTGTTCTATCCAGGTGTAGTATTTGAGGTTATGGATGCGCTTTCTCTCATAATAATCGAGCTCCTGCATGTGATCTATGCGCTGTCCGCGCAGATTGCGGTGGAAGTCGACCGCTGCATCCTGGCGCGTATAATCCTCGCCGGCCTCGGCTACCATCTCCTCCACCCGGGAACCGTAGAGCTCCATGGAGTCTGTGAAGACTGTCATGACCACATCGTCCTCATCCAGCTCATAATAGCGGGCAAATTTGATGGCCCCAAGCATATTGGCAATACCCGATATGCCCATGAGGTCCAGATTCTCGATGGTCTCTGCCGGCACACCCTGTTCTGCCAGATATTCACGACCGACATCGGTATTGAACAGCCTGATGAGATTCATGGAATCATTGTCATCGATACCCAGAACCATATCTGTATTGCGGACATTGTGCACCCAGGGCACATGTTTATCACCTATGCCCTCGATTCTGTGGGCACCATAACCGTTATAGAGCAGTGTTGGACACTGCAGGGCTTCAGCTACAGCCAGGCGGCTGTGGGGATAGCGATCCTTTATCCTGTCACCTGATCCCAGTGTTCCGCCTGATCCGGATGTCAGGACCACACCGGCCATGCTGGCCTCACCCTGAAGATTATCGAAGGCCTCGAGCATGGCATCACCGGTAACCTCATAATGCCAGAGATGATTGCCCAGCTCATCAAACTGATTGAATACCTTTATATTATCCCGGGTTTCCCTGAGCTCCCAGCACTTATCGAAGATCTCCTTGATATTGCTCTCCGAACCCGGTGTGCTTATGACCTCATCGGCCACACCTGCCAGCCAGTCGAATCTCTCCTGGCTCATACCCTCGGGCAGAATGGCAATCGATTCACAGCCCAGAAGCTCGCTGTTATAGGCGCCACCCCGGCAGTAATTACCGGTCGAAGGCCAGACCGCCTTCTCTTCTGTGGGGTCGAACTTACCGGTCACAAGCTGAGGAGCAAGACAGCCATATGTCGCTCCCACCTTATGTGCACCGGTGGGAAACCATTTGCCCACAATGGCCACGATGCGGGCATCTACACCGGTGAGCTCCGAAGGCAGCTCCACAAAATTGACACCATCGTAGAGGCCGCCTGATCTGGTCGGTTCATTTTTCCAGGTTATGCGGAAGAGATTGCTGGAATCCATATCCCAGAGCCCGACATCCTTCAATTTTTCCTTGATATCAGCCGGGATCTCCTCCGGATTTTTCATCTGCTCAAATGTGGGCAGGATAACTCCCTTTTCCCTGGCCCTCTCCACGGCATTCTCCAGTCGTTCTTCATCGACAGACAGGTCCAGCATAAATTATTTCCCCCTTGCATGTATTTGATTTTTTAGCCCTCAACTTCAAAAGCTCAGCAGGAATATCCTCATTTGCAGAGAAGTAATACTTGATATCTTAAGCACATAAGTATAAAGGCCTCCATTTTTATTTAATTTCACTTTATAAGTTCAATAGCAGTTAATTAATTCCTGCCTGTGAGAGCAAAAAAAATAAAATTCCCGCCGTGCTGGCGGGAATTTCCAGCTGTATGCTGTTATATCTTTCTATTTGAATTACATTTGAATTACAATTAGTGGGACTCAATCCGTTCTGTTCAGCTCAAAGCTGACTTCCTTCTCTGCCGTAAGCGAGTTGCTGGCCGAACAGTATTTATCCACAGATAGATTGACAGCCTGTTCCACATCCTTTCTGCTCATATCCCGGCCTGTCACCTCAAAATGTAGCTTCAGTTTTTCGAATTTGCGGGGATGATCATCAGCCCTAATCCCCTCTATGCTGATCTCAATATCCTCGATCTCGGCCCTCTTCTTCTCCAGTATTTTAACTATATCTATACCGCTGCAGCCGGCCACACCGTGCAGCAGAAGCTCCATGGGACTAGCGCCCCGATTTTCTCCACCGGTGGCCCGGGAGGCATCCATAACCACCTCATGTCCGGAGCCGCCGCTGCCGGCAAAACAGAGCCCGCCCTTCCAGTCTACTTTTACATCCATATAAACTGCCTCCTCATTATTTATGGTATGGTTCACCCTCTTTTATCTTAAAAGCTCTGTAGAGCTGTTCGAGCAGTATGAGCCTGATCATCTGATGTGTGAAGGTCATGCGGGAGAGTGAGAGGGAATAATCGACAGAATCGAGCAGCTCCTGAGAAAGGCCCAATGAACCGCCTATAACAAAATTGAGACGGCTGTAACCCTGGACCTGCAGGTTTTTGATCGATTTGGCCAGACCTTCAGATGTCATCGGTTTGCCCCGGGCATCGAGGGCTATATCGTAACCCCTGTCGGGTATTCTCTCCAGCAGTCGCTCCCCTTCTCTCTTCTTGATCTTCTCGCTGGCCTTTTCCCCGCTCTGATTGCTTATCTTCACCTCTTTGGCTTCGATTATATTCAAATCACAGTAGGAGGAGAGTCTCCGGGAGTATTCCTCCACACCCTGGATGATATAGTTCTGCTTGATCCTGCCAACAGCGATAACGTTTATTTCCATCATCCCGTTCTGCTGATACCTCCTCTATCATTTTGGCTGCGGCTGTAGGGGCCTGCCACCTCATCCCGGCAGGCACAGTCCAGGATCACATCTTCACCTACCTGCCAGCCGGCCGCCTGCAGCGAGTTTTTGACGGTTATATAGGCCAGTTCAGGCCTGTTATTCTCCTGGCTGAGGTGGGATAGTATGACGACAGGTTTCCCTCCCTCTTTGCCCTCCAGCAGCCGTGGGAGCAGCTCGGCGGCCTCTATATTGGAAAGATGGCCCTGCTCACTTCTGATTCTGCGCTTGAGACTGGGGGGATAGCTGCCGGTCCGGAGCAGATCCTGATCGTGATTGGACTCCAGCAAAAGAATATCACATCCCTGCAGGCTGGAGACAATCTCCGGCGTTATACAGCCTATATCGGTTGCCAATCCCAGCTTCACCCCTCCCTCCTTCAGAATATAACCCCGGGGAGAGGCGGCATCATGTGGTAGGGAGAAGGTACTGATATCAATCTCCCCCAGGCTGAAGCTCTCTCCCACCGGCCTGAGAAGATCATCACCGATATTGCCCAGTTTGTCGCTGCCGGCGGCCAGAGTCTCCGCGCTGGCATAGAGAGGCAGATTATAGCGCCGTGACATTACACCGGCCCCGGAAATGTGATCATTATGTTCATGGGTTAGAAGCAGGGCGTCGAGCTCAGCAGGATCATAGCCCACACTCCGCATCCTCTCCTCTATTCTGCTCCCGCTCAGACCGGCATCGATTAGAATACCTGTATTCCGCCCGGCCACAAATATGCAGTTTCCGGAACTGCCGCTGGCCAGGACTGCTGTTTCAAGTGCCAAATTTATCACCTCATAGTTAAGGCAGGATTTTTTTGCTGCAGACAGAAATAATTACTACAGGCCAGTTACAGGCCCAAAAAGTCAGGAGGTATAGAATGATCAATGTGCTGGTTGTAGATGATTCAGCCTTCATGAGAAAAATTTTCTCTGAAAAGATAAATTCTGAGCCCGGGCTGAATGTGATAGATACAGCCCGTAATGGTGAACAGGCTCTGGAAAAAATAGCCGAACTAAAACCTGATATTATAACACTCGATATAGAGATGCCCGTCCGGGATGGGCTGGAAACATTAAAAGTGCTGCGCAGAAAGCACCCCGGACTGCCGGTTCTTATGGTCAGCGCTCTCGACAACAGGGATACGGTCATGAAAGCCCTGGAGATGGGAGCCTTCGATTTCAT
>CAYXAK010000072.1:0-1571 GCA_964462585.1 uncultured Halanaerobiaceae bacterium | reverse complement strand
ACTTCACTGGCCCGCCGTCTGAATCAGGAATCCGCTCTGGAGGTAAAAGAAGCTGAGCCGGGAGATAGATTGAAACCGGGCAGCGTCCTGCTGGCCCCTGGAGATTATCATATGGTTTTTTCGGAAAACCGGGTTGAACTGAACCAGAGACCCAGAAGATGGGGGGTGCGGCCCTGTGCCGATTATATGATGTCCTCCCTTGCTGCCCTCTATGATAAGAGAGTTATAGGTGTTATACTCACAGGAATGGGCAGTGATGGAGGTGAGGGCATGAAAGCCATCAAAGAACACGGTGGTTACGGAATAGTGGAGGATGAAAGCACCGCCCTGGTATACGGCATGCCGCGCACGGTCATCGAGACCGGAGCTTATGATGAAATCCTTCCCCGGGAGGATATTCCCGCCAGACTGCTCAAAGTAATAGAAAGGAGAGAAAACTAAGTTGGATTTTATGGAATTTAAGGATGAAGCAGCCGAGCTTCTCAATCTCAATCTCGATGGTTACAAACTAAAAAGAGTAAAGCGGCGCACCAACAGCCTGATGCGCAGGCAGGATGTCGATGATTACGAAGAGTGCCTGAAGCTGCTGGAAACTGACAGCGAATTCAGGTCAGCCTATATGAATCATTTCACCATCAACACTTCCGAGTTCTTTCGCAATCCCGACAGCTTTCAGTACATGAGGGAGGAGATCCTACCCGATCTCATATCAAACCAGAAAAACCTGAAGATATGGAGTGCTCCCTGCTCCAATGGATCCGAGCCCTATACCATAGCTATTCAGCTGCTGGAGATGGGTGTCGATCCCGGGCGCTTTACCCTGCTGGCCAGCGATATAGATCCCGGCATCCTCAAGACAGCGTCCAGAGGAGTGTTCCCGGCCAAAGCCCTGAAAAATATGTCGGAGGATCTGAAGGAAAAATACTTCTCATCCCTGGAGGAACATGATGACAGATATCAGCTCTCCCAGGAGATCATAGACCTGGTGGAGTTCGAGAAAAAAGATCTCATAAATGACAGCTACAGAAGCGGCTGGGATCTGATATTGAGCCGCAACTTCTTCATCTATCTCACCAGAGAGCTCAAGGAAGAGCTGACCGAAAAATTTGTGTCAGCACTGAGGCCGGGCGGCTATCTCTTTCTGGGCAACACAGAGTTCATATTCAACCCCGGCGATTATGATCTGGATAAGGTTCATCTCTCATTTTATCGAAAACAGCGATAACAATCAGAGAGCTGTCCGACCGATATAATCAGCTCTCATTCTCCTTTTCTTTCTCCTCCTTCTCCTGCCAGCTCAGATGATATATCAGGCTGACGATACCTACTGCCAGGTCTTCATTTCTGACTGTGACATAGTCCGGAACATATAGGCGGGTGGGCGCAAAGTTCCATATGGCCTTTATGCCGGCATCTACCAGCTTATCTGCCACATTCTGGGCGGCCTCGTCCGGCACGGCAACAATTCCCACCTTGGCCCCTTTTTCTCCTATTACATCCTCCAGCTCCTTGGTGCTTCTGACAGTTAGATCGCCTATGCGGTTATCTATTTTGTTGAGATCATTATCGAA